>NZ_JACAPH010000029.1:0-103985 GCF_013385805.1 Pseudomonas sp. C6002
GAACCATAAGTGGCCGTTACCGAAGAAACGGATATGTACTCAGCCAGACTGAACATATCTCATACCCCCCAACCCACCACGCAACTATTGGTTACAAGTTGGTGATAACCTCACCGTTCCCCCACCCAGACCCGTCTCCCCGATGCCCAGTGAACCCGCGCTGCTGTTACGTCACCACCGCCCTTTCATCGCGTTCTGGCTGGCGCGGATCTTCACCGCCAGCGGTTTCCAGATGCTCACCGTGGCCATCGGCTGGAACCTCTACCAACTGACCGGCAACGTGCTGGACCTGGGTTTGGTCGGCCTGGTGGAGTTCGTACCGCGGGTGCTGTTCATGCTGCACACCGGCCATGTGGCCGACCGCTATGAACGGCGCAAGGTCGCAGCCATCTGCCAGACCGTTCAAGCGTTGATCGCGCTATCCCTGGCAATCGGCGGACTGACCGGCAATGTCACCCGCGAGATGATTTTTATCCTGGCATTCCTGCTGGGCGCAGCCCGCTCGTTTGAAATGCCCACCACCCAGGCCCTGCTGCCGAGCATCGTGCCCACTGCACTGTTTCCCCGCGCCGTGGCGTCGTCGCAGTCGGCGCAGCAATTGGCCACCATCGTGGCGCCGGCGCTGGGCGGTCTGCTGTACGCCTTTGGCAGTGTCTGGGTCTACGGCCCCACGGTGGTGCTGTACCTGATCGCCTGCGTGCTGACCCTCAACCTGCCCGCGCGCCAGACGCCGCTGAACAAGGCCAAGGCGACCATGGATTCGTTGCTGGCCGGGATTCGTTTTATCCGCAGTCGGCCGGACATCCTCGGCGCGATTTCCCTGGACCTGTTCGCCGTATTGCTGGGCGGCGCCACGGCCTTGCTGCCGGTGTTCGCCAAGGACATTTTGCTGACCGGGCCGTGGGGCCTTGGGCTGCTGCGCTCGGCGCCAGCGGTCGGGGCGTTGTTGATGTCGTTGTGGCTGGCGCGGTTTGCCGTCGACCGGCATGTGGGGCGGATCATGTTTACGGCGGTCGGGGTGTTTGGCGTAGCCACCATCGCGTTCGGCCTGTCGACCTCGTTCTGGTTCTCCCTGGCGGTACTGGTGGTATTGGGCGCAGCGGACATGATCAGCATGGTGATCCGCGCCTCGTTCGTGCAACTGGAAACCCCGGACGAAATGCGCGGCCGGGTCAGCGCGGTCAACGGGCTGTTTATCGGCGCGTCGAATCAGTTGGGCGAGTTCGAGTCCGGGATCACCGCCCACTGGTTCGGCACCGTGCCCGCCGTGGTCATGGGCGGCATCGGCACGCTGGTGGTGACCGGGGTCTGGATCAAACTGTTCCCGACCCTGGCCAACCGCGACCGCATGCATGTGCCGGTGGAAGAACCCGCCAAGGTTTAGAAGACCTTGTCGAGGGTGACGGGAAAGTCCCGCACCCGCTTGCCGGTGGCGTGATACACCGCGTTGGCCACCGCCGCCGCCACCCCGACTATCCCGATCTCGCCGACGCCCTTGGACCCAAGGGCGTTGACGATCTCGTCGTGTTCTTCGACAAACAGCACATCAATCTCGCCGATATCCGCGTTTACCGGAATGTGGTATTCGGCCAGGCTGTGGTTCATGGAGCGACCCAATGCGTGATCGACCTGGGTCTCCTCATGCAACGCCATGCCGATGCCCCAGACCACCCCGCCGAGAATCTGGCTACGGGCCATCTTCGGATTGACCACCCGCCCGGCCGCAATCGCACTTACCACCCGGCTGACCTTGATGGTGCCCAGGTCCTCATCCACCCGCACTTCGACAAACACCGCCGAATGGGTGGCAGAGGCATAGCCTTCGCGCTGTTTTCCCGGCTCGCAATCCACCTGCACTTCCAGCGCCTGCTCGCCGCTGTCTTGCACCAATTGCGCCAGGGAGATGCGCTGGTCACCGGCGTGCAGCTGGCCATTCTCAAACCGCGCCGACTCAGCGTCTTTGAACGCCGGGTACGTCTTGCGTGCAATGTCCAACAGCTTGGCGTTCAACGCTTCACAGGCCTGTTGCACCGCGCTGCCCACCGACGACACGGTAAACGAGCCGCCCTGCAACGGCGCCGTCGGCAGCGATGAATCCCCCAGCAGGAACGTCACATCGCCTACCGGCACGCCGCTGGCCTGGGCGGCGATCTGCGCCATGACCGTGTAGGTGCCGGTGCCGATATCGGTGGTGGCGCTGCTGACCGTGAGCTTGCCCAGGTGGTCGATCCGCGCCTTGGCGCTGGCTTTCATTTGCAGGGCCTCCCACACCCCGCCGGCCATGCCCCAACCGATCAGTTGGCGACCATCGCGCATGCTTCGCGGCTCCGGGTTGCGCTGGCTCCAGCCAAAACGCTCGGCACCTTCGCTGTAGCATTCGCGCAACGCTTTGCTGGACCAGGGCTTGTCTTCGTTCTGATTGCGCTCGGCATAGTTGATCAGCCGCAATTGCACCGGGTCGATGCCCAGGGCGCAGGCCAGTTCATCCATCGCGCATTCCAGGCCGATCACCCCCAGCGCTGCGCCGGGAGCGCGCATGTCCAGCGGTGTGAACACGTCCAGCGGCACCAGCTTGTAGGTCAGCAGCACGTTATCGCAGTGATAGAGCATGCCGCTCCATTCCACCACGTGTTCGCTGAAGTCCTCGAAGCGCGAGGTCTGGCCGATGGCGGTGTGGCCCAGGGCAAGCAAGCGGCCATTGGCGGCAGCACCCAGTTGCAGGCGCTGCAAGGTGCGCGGGCGATAACCGAAGGTGAACATCTGCTGGCGCGTGAGGGTGACGCGCACCGAACGCTTCAGGGCCAGCGATGCCATCACTGCCAGCGGCAACTGGTACTGCGGGCGCAGACCTGAACCAAAGGCGCCGCCGACGAACGCGGCGAAGATCCGCACCTGGCTTTTATCCAGGCCGAAGACTTTCTGCACATAGGCCTGGCAGTTCTGCGGCCCCTGGGTCTTGTCGTGGATATGCAGGGTGCCGTCCGGCTGGTACAGCACGGTACTGGCGTGGGGTTCCATGGGGTTATGGTGTTCGATGGGCGTGCTGTAGTGCAGATCCAGGCTCGTGGCGGCGCCGGTCCATTCGGCCTGGAAGTTGCCGCGCGGCTTGGGCGGTGTTTGCGGCGACGGGTGCGCCTGCTCCTGCAAGGCCAGCAGATCGGTCTCGGCAGGCTCGGCGGCGTATTCGATCTGCACCAGGGAACCGGCGTGGCGCGCCAGCTCCAGGTTGTCGGCAATCACCAATGCCAACGGCTGGCCGCTGTAGAGCACGCGGTCGTTGTACAGCGGGCGAAACGGCGAGCCGTCGGCAGCATCGGCATCGGCGTAGCTGTCGTCGTAGCTGGCCAGTTTCGGGCGGTTGAGGTGATCAAGCACCATCACCACACCGGGCAGCGCCAGGGCTTGGGACGCATCAATGCGGATGACCCGGCCCTTGGCGATGTTGCTCGACACCACGCTGCCGTGCAGCAAGCCATCCTCGGGAAACTCACCGGCATAGCGCGCTTGCCCGGTGACCTTGAGCAGACCGTCGACCCGGTCCAACGGTTTGCCGATTGCGCTCATGACGTGGCTCCTGCAACAGCGGCATCGCTCAGGGCGCGAATGATCGCGCGGCGTGCCAGTTTGATCTTGAAGCCGTTGTGCTCCAGCGGCTCGGCGTCCAGGAGCAGGGTTTCGGCGGCAGTGCTGAAGGTTTCGCGGCTGACGGACTGGCCGATCAGCGCGGCTTCCACCGCGCGATCACGCCATGGCTTGTGGGCGACGCCGCCCAGGGCCAGGCGGGCGTCGACGATCACATCGCCATCCAGCTCCAGCGCCGCCGCGACAGATACCAGGGCGAAGGCGTAGGAAGCCCGGTCACGGATTTTCAGATAGTGACTGTGGGCAGCCAGGTGGTCGGCAGGCAACTCGATGGCGGTGATCAGTTCGTCGTCGGCCAACTGGTTATCCCGCTGGGGTGCATCGCCCGGCAGCCGGTGAAAGTCGGCGAACTCGATGACCCGCGCACCACCCCGGCCCTGCACATGCACCCGCGCATCCAGGGCGGCCAGGGCCACGCACATGTCCGAAGGATGGGTGGCGACGCACTGGTCGCTGGCGCCGAGGATCGCGTGGATGCGGTTCAAACCGACCCGCGCCGGGCAGCCACTGCCGGGCTCGCGTTTATTGCAGGGCACGGCGGCGTCATAGAAGTAGTAGCAACGGGTGCGTTGCAGCAGGTTGCCGCCGGTACTGGCCATATTGCGCAATTGCGGCGAGGCGCCGGCGAGGATGGCCTGGGACAGCAGCGGGTAGCGTTCTTCGATCAGCGGGTGCCAGGCCAGGTCGGCGTTGCTCACCAGGGCACCGATCATCAAGCCGCCCTCTGGAGTTTCTTCCACGTCGCGAAGTGGCAGCCCGGTGATATCAATCAGGTGCTCCGGGCGGCTGATGTTCTCTTTCATCAGGTCCAGCAGGTTGGTGCCACCGGCGATAAACCGCGACGCCGGGCTGACCAGGTGCACCGCCTCCTGCACGTCGGCCGGCTTGCTGTAATGGAAGGGATTCATTGCTCACCTCCCTGCACGCGGCACGCCGGCAAGGCTTCTTCGATGGCATCGCGGATGTTGTTGTAGGCGCCGCAGCGGCAAAGGTTGCCGCTCATCAGTTCCTGGATCTGCGCGGTGTCGTGGGCGCGGCCTTCACGGGCCAGGCCCACCGCCGAGCAAATCTGCCCCGGCGTGCAGTAGCCACACTGGAAGGCATCGTGCTTGATAAAGGCCTGTTGCATCGGGTGCAGGTCGTCGCCCGAGGCCAGGCCTTCGATGGTGGTCAACTCGGCACCGTCGCACATCACCGCCAGGGTCAGGCAGGCGTTCACCCGTTTACCGTTGAGCAACACGGTGCAGGCGCCGCACTGGCCGTGGTCGCAGCCCTTCTTGGTGCCCGTCAGGTCCAGTTGCTCGCGCAGCAGGTCCAGCAGGGTGGTCCAGGGCAATACATCCAGTTGGATGGGGTCCCGATTGAGGGTCAGGCGTATCGGATGACTGACGAACGGCTTGGCCGCCGCGCCATTGGGAGTTGCGCTCATAAACACCTCACGGATTGGTGTGCAATCGCGGCGTTCAGAAAAGTCGCCGTCTTAGCGGTCCGACTTCCGGAGTTTATGAGCGTTCAAGGCAATTGATGGGTGGCGATCAGCGAATGCCGAGGGTGGTGACCAACTGGTTGCGCGGTGGGTTGATCGAGGTGTTGCTGTACTGGAACGTGCCGCCGGCTTCGACATTATCCAGCTGGAACGTATAGATGTAGCCCATCAACGTTCCCGCGCCGCTGCATGGCTGGCTGATGGAACCCACCTGGCAGACGGCGGTGGTGCTGATACGGGGCACCGACGCGCCGTCGAAAAATGCCTGTGGGCTGTTGCCCAGGCCGACTTCCATCACGTACACCAGTGTCTGCCCCCGGTGCGTGCACATCTGGGTGCTGTCGGCCCGCTCGGGAATGGTTTCAGTGCACTTGGCCGACTGAACCTTGAATACCCGCACCTCGCTCAACGCCGGTGCAGGCGCGCCCCACGCCGGTGCCGCACCGAGCCACAGGCCGATGCAACCGAACAGAGCTAGACTCCAGGCGCTGGCTTTTTTCATGCTGTCGATGACCCTGTAATAAACGTCGGCGCAGTATGCCTCAAGGCCATGATCAAGCCTATGCGCCACTGGCCCTCGGCTGCTGGTATGATGCGCCGCTTTTTCCGATCCTCTCTGGAACCACAGGCGCTTGGCGCAGTTTGTGCTTTGACTTAGAGGTCAACAAATAACGACGCAAAATAGCGTCACAGGGAGCAGGCATGCTGGAAAAGCTGTTTCAACTCAAGGCACACAACACGAATGTGCGCACCGAGATTCTCGCGGGCGTCACCACCTTCCTGGCCATGGCCTACATCCTGTTCGTCAACCCGAGCATCCTCGGTGAGACCGGCATGGACAAGGGCGCGGTCTTTGTCGCGACCTGCCTCGCGGCGGCCATCGGTTCCACCGTGATGGGCCTGATCGCCAACTACCCGATTGCCCTGGCACCGGGCATGGGCCTCAACGCATTCTTCACCTACACCGTGGTCCTGCACATGGGCCACACCTGGCAAGTGGCGCTGGGTGCGGTGTTCATCTCGGCAGTGCTGTTCTTCCTGCTGTCGATCTTCCGCATCCGTGAATGGATCATCAACAGCATCCCGCTGCCCCTGCGCTCGGCGATTGCGGCGGGTATCGGCCTGTTCCTGGCGCTGATCGCCCTGCACAACGCCGGCATCGTGGTCAGCAACCCGGCCACCATGGTGGGCCTGGGCGACCTGAAACAACCCGCGCCGATCCTCGCCACCCTCGGCTTCGCGCTGATCGTTGCGCTGGAAGCCCTGAAAGTGCGCGGCGCGGTATTGATCGGTATCCTGGTGGTGACCATCGCCTCCATCGTGCTGGGCTTCACCCCGTTCGGCGGCGTGATGTCGATGCCACCTTCGCTGGCCCCGACCTTCCTGCAACTGGACATCAAGGGCGCCCTGGACATCGGCCTGGTGAGCGTGATTTTCGCGTTCCTGTTCGTCGACCTGTTCGACAACTCCGGCACCCTGATCGGCGTGGCCAAGCGCGCGGGTCTCATGGGCAAGGACGGCCACATGCCGAAAATGGGCCGTGCGCTGATCGCTGACAGTACGGCGGCCATGGCCGGCTCGCTGCTGGGCACCTCGACCACCACCAGCTACATCGAATCGGCGGCGGGCGTGAGCGCCGGTGGCCGTACCGGTTTGACCGCCGTCGTGGTCGCGATCCTGTTCCTGCTGGCGCTGTTCTTCTCGCCACTGGCGGCCAGCGTTCCGGCCTTCGCCACCGCACCGGCGCTGCTGTTCGTCGCCGTGCTGATGACCTCGGGCCTGGCCGAAATCGACTGGGACGACATCACCGTCGCCGCACCGGTGGTGATCACCGCCCTGGCGATGCCATTCACTTATTCCATCGCCAACGGCATTGCCTTCGGTTTCATCGCCTGGACCGCCATCAAGCTGCTTTCGGGCCGCTACCGTGAGCTGAACCCGGCGCTGGTGATCCTGTCGATTCTGTTTGTGATCAAGCTGGGCTGGTTCAACGCATGACTTTTGACGCCGCAAGCTACACCGTTCAACTGGAAGAAAAGGTCACGCGCCTGCGTGACCTGCTGGCGCCGTTCGACGCGCCAGAGCCTCAGGTTTTCGACTCGCCGTTGCAGAACTTCCGCCTGCGGGCGGAGTTCCGCCTGTGGCGCGAAGAGGGTCAGCGCCACTACGCAATGTTCTCCCAGGACGACAAGCGCACGCCGATCCTCATTGAAGAGTTTCCGATTGCCAGCCTGCGCATCAACCAATTGATGCCGCAACTCAAGGCCGCCTGGCAAGCCAGCGCCGCCCTGAGCCACAAGCTGTTCCAGGTGGAGTTCCTCACCACCCTGGCCGGCGACGCGATGATCACCCTGTGCTATCACCGCCCGCTGGACGAGCATTGGCATACGGCGGCGAACAAGCTGGCGGCAGACCTGAACGTCAGCATCATCGGGCGTTCCAAGGGCAAGCGCGATGTGATCGGCCGCGATTACGTGGTCGAGAAACTCGACGTTGGCGGTCGCACCTTCAGCTATCGCCAGCCTGAAGGCGCGTTCACCCAGCCCAACGGCACGGTGAACCAGAAGATGCTCAACTGGGCGTACGAAGCGCTCGGCGACCGCAGTGACGATTTGCTGGAGCTGTATTGCGGCAACGGCAACTTCACCCTGCCCCTGGCCACTCGCGTGCGCAAAGTGCTGGCCACCGAGATCAGCAAGACTTCGGTGAACGCGGCGCTGAACAACCTCGATGAAAACGCGGTGGATAATGTCACCCTGGTGCGTTTGTCTGCCGAAGAGCTGACCGAGGCCTTGAATGAAGTGCGGCCGTTCCGCCGCCTGCACGGCATCGACCTCAAGAGCTACGAGTTTGGCAGCGTGTTCGTCGACCCGCCGCGTGCCGGCATGGACCCGGACACCTGCGAGCTGACCCGGCGCTTCGAGAACATCCTGTACATCTCCTGCAACCCGGAGACGTTGGCGGCGAACATTGCGCAACTGCATGACACGCACCGGATTACCCAGTGCGCCATGTTTGACCAGTTCCCGTGGACGCACCACATGGAATCGGGTGTGTTGCTGACCCGGCGTTAAATCCCCAACACTGCAAAAATCAAAATGTGGGAGCCGTCGAGCTTTAGCGAGGCCGCGATGGCGGTGGGTCAGACAGAAAAATGTCATCAGCCCCGCCGCCATCGCAGCCTCGCCAAGGCTCGACAGCTCCCACAGTGGATCGGTGTGTTAGCCGATATAGCCATCATGCCGATGGCTGGAAATACCCCGCCAACGCCCGCAGGTCCTGCTCGTTCAGCAACCCTGCAAAATACTTCAGTTGTATCCGCGCCAGCAGATACGCATGCCGCGCATCCGCCAGGTCGCGGCGTGCCGTGAACAGTTGCTGCTCGGCATCCAGCACATCGAGGTTGACGCGCTCGCCACCGGTCACGCTTTTCTTCGTCGCCGTCACCAGGGCGGTGGCCGAGCTGACCGCCATTTCATACGCCCGCACTTTGGCCGCGCCGCTGGTGTTGAGGTTGAATTGCTTGCGCAGTTCGATCAGCGTCCTGGCGGTCTGCGCGTCCAGTTCATATTGGGCCTGGGACAGTTGATTGGCGGCCTGACGGGTTGACGCCGACACCGAGCCACCGGCGAACAGCGGCAGGCTGACCTGGATGCCGACGCTGTTGGTGTCGTACTTCTGGTTGTAGCTGCTTTCCGAATCCGAGCTGGTCTGGCGGCTGCTCGCATACAGGCTGACCTTGGGCATGTGCCCGGCGCGCTTGCGCTCCACTTCGTATTCGGCGACGTCCAGCGCGTGGTGCTGGGATTTGAGCTCCGGGTTGTTGGCCATCGCTATTTCCCGCCAGGTCTCGAAACGGTTGGGCGCCAGCGGCGGGATCTCGAACTGGCGAGTCAGCGGCGCCAACTCGTCTATCTGCAACGGCTGGCCCACAATCGCTTCCAGCTCGCGCAAGGCTGCGTCCTGGGTGTCCAGGGATTCGATCTCTTCGGCCTGGGCCAGGCTCAGGCGTGCCTGGGTTTCCAGCACATCGGTGCGGGTGCCCTCGCCGCCCTTGAGCAGCCGTTCATTGAGTTGCAGGCGCTCGGCATACGCGCGTTTCTGGGCGCGGCTCAGCTCGATCCGCTCCTGGGCCAGCAACGCCTGGCTGTAGGCGCTCAACACCCGCACGGCCAGTTCCTGGCTCTTGCTGCGAAAGCGTTCATCGGCAAACAGCGCCTGCGCTGCACCCTGGCGATAGCGCGCATAGGCTTCGTAATCGAGCAGCGGTTGTTGCAGGGTCAGGGTCGAGGCATAGCTGCGGTAATCGCGGTCGCTGGTGACGTTGCCCACCGCCGTCGACTGGGTGACTTCGGACTCATTGCGCGAGTTGTTGTAGCTCCAGGACAGGTTCGGCAACAGCCCGGCGCGGCCGATGATGCGGTTTTCCTCGCCGGCCTCGCGCTCCTGGATTGCCGCCTGAAACGTCGGATCGTTGCGCAGGGCCAAGTCATAGGCGTCGAGCAATCCCAGCGCCTGAACCGATCCACTGCAGGCACAACACAGACCGAATAACAGCGCCTTCATTCTTCCACCAACGCCATGTGAGTCCGATCCAGCAAGGGTTTGAACAGGTAGTTGAGCATCGAGCGCTCACCGGTTTTGACGAACGCTTCCACCGGCATGCCCGGGCGAATCTGCAAGCCGTCGAGCTGGCGCATGCCAGCTGCACTGACCTGGGCGCGCAAGGTGTAATACGGCTCATCGGTGCGCTCGTCGACCTGGCGGTCGGCCGACACCAGCGTCACTTCACCGGCAATGCGTGGGGTGGTGCTCTGGTTGAACGCCGAGAACAGCAACTCCACCGGCAAGCCCGGGTGCACCTTGTCGACCATCTGCACCGGCACCCGCGCTTCCACCAGCAGTGGTTCGCCCTGGGGCACGATGTCCATCAGCGCCTGGCCGGGCTTGATCACGCCGCCTTCGGTGTACACCTCCAGCCCCACCACCACGCCAGCCGCAGGCGCGCGCACCAGGCTGTTGGCCAGTTCGAATTCGGCCGAGGCCAACCGGTTGCGCAAGTCGTCGCTGCGGGTGCGGGTTTCGGCCAGTTGGCCGCGCAGGTCTTTCTGGAAGTCTTCGCCGAGCTGGCGGATGCGCAGGCGCAGTTCGAGGACTTGCCGTTGCAACTGGCCGATGCGGCCGAAATCCTCGGCAATCGCACCGTCGAGCTGGGCATACAGCCGTTCATTTTCCAGCAGCCGATTGCGCGGAATGTAGCCGTCCCGCGCCAGCTCGCGCAGGCCTTGCAGTTGTTCATTCATCGCGGTGCGTTGCAGCACTTTGCTGGCCTGGGATTCCCGGGTGCCGCGCAATTGTGCCTCGGCCCCGGCGATGGTTTCCCGCAGGCCTTGCTGCTCCGTGGCCAGGGCCTGGGCGCGACTGCTGAACAGTTGCCGTTGCAGGCTCAAGGTGGCGGCGGCCTCAGGCTCGTTCAGCAGTTCGGGGCCGAAGACGATGGCCGACAAGCCTTCGCTCTCGGCACTCAAGCGCGCTTCGCTGGCCCGGGACGCAATGAACTGGCTGCGCAAAGACTGCATCTGCCCGCGCAACGGGGTTTCCTTCAGGCGGACCAATACCTGGCCGGCGCTCACCACCTCGCCATCGCGCACTTCGATCCGCTCGACGATCCCGCCCGCGGGGTGCTGCACCGTCTTGCGGTGCCCCGACACCATGACCTTGCCGGACACCGCCACGCCCTTGTCCAACGGTGCCAGCGCGGCCCAGCCAAGGAACCCGGCAAACCCGCCGAGCACCAGCAACCAGCCCAGGCGCGCGTATTTTTTATCGTCCAGCGCCAGCACGTTGTTCACCGGCGGCACGCTGTTGTCCGTCACAAGCACAGGTCGGCTCATGCTTTTTTTCCTTCACCGAGGCGGTAGCTCATGCTCATCGCCGACACCGGTTTGGGCGGCGCGGCCGCCGGTTTCTGCGTGGCCTCCAGCACCCGCGCCGTGGGCCCGAACGCCTGCAACTGGCCGTCCCGCAGAATCAGTAATTGGTCCGTCAACGCCAGCACAGGGGTCTTGTGGGTGATCAGCACCAGCGTGCGACGCTGCGCCTTGAGCAAGGTGATGGCATGGAGCAAGGCCTGCTCGCCGGCCTCATCGAGATTGGAATTGGGCTCATCCAGTACGATCAGCGCAGGCACGCCGTACAGCGCTCGCGCCAGCGCGACACGTTGCTTCTGCCCGCCGGACAACCCGGCACCGCCCTCCCCCAGTTGGGTGTCGTAGCCTTGGGGCAACTGCAGGATCAGTTGATGCACGCCGGCCATTTGCGCGGCAGCGAGCACCTTGTCCGAATCCACGGTGTCGAAACGCGCGATGTTGTCGGCAATGCTGCCGGCGAACAGCTGGATGTCCTGGGGCAGATACCCAATGTGCGGGCCGAGTTGCTGCTTGTCCCATTGCGCCAGGTCCGCGCCGTCGAGCCGCACCTTGCCGGCCAAGGGCGCCCAGGCCCCCACCAGCAACCGCGCCAGGGTCGACTTGCCGCAACCGGAAGGCCCGATCACGCCCAGCACGTCACCGGCAGGCAGGCTGAACCCGAGGTTGGCCAATGCAGGCCGACGACTGCCAGGCGCACACGCGCTTACCTGTTCGACCGTCAACTGGCCGCTGGGCGCCGGCAAGCTCATGCGCTCGGTGCGCGCCGGGTTGGCCGCCAGCATCAGGGTCAATCGCTCATAGGCCAGGCGCGCCGAACTCCACTGTTTCCACACGCCGATCATCTGGTCGATAGGGCTCAGTACCCGCCCCATCAGGATCGAGCCGGCGATCATCATGCCCGGCGTAATAGCCCCCTGCACCGCCAGCAATGCGCCCAGACCGAGGACCAATGACTGCAACGCCAGGCGTACGCCCTTGGACCAGGCACTGATGGCAGCGGTCTTTTCACTGGCCAGGTTCTGCGCCGCCAGAAACGCCTGGTGCTGGGCAAACCAGCGCGCACGCAGGGTTGCCAGCATGCCCATGGCTTCGATGGCTTCGGCATTGCGCAGGTTGGCCGTGGCCTGCTGGCTGGCGCTGATCGACAGCTGATTGGCCTGAGTCAACGGTGCCTGGCAGATGTGCTGGTTGGTCCACGCCAGCGCCATCAGCATCAGCGCACCGGCCAGCGCCAGGACGCCGAGCCAGGGGTGGAACAGGAAGATCACCAGCAAGTACACCGGAAACCACGGCGCATCAAAAAATGCGAACAGCGCCTGGCCGGTGGCGAACTGGCGCAAGGTCGTCAGGTCGCTCAACGCCTGCCCGGCCGCCTGGGTACCGCCCTTGAGTTGCGCCTCGAACGCGGCGTCGTACACCCGCTGGTTCAGGCGCATGTCCATCTGTGTGCCAAGACGGATCACCACCTGGCTGCGCACCCACTCCAGCGCGCCCATCAAGCCGAACAAGCCAAGGATCATCAGCGTCAGCATCAACAGGGTCATCGAGTTGCCGGAGGCCAGCACCCGGTCGTAGACCTGCAACATGTACAGCGCCGGGGCCAGCATCAACAGGTTGATCACTGCCGAAAACAGGCCAATGTTGAGGAAGCCACTTTTATAGGCCGTGAGAGCGGCCAGGGTTTCGTTGCCGGCATGGCGCATCGAGGGAGTCTCATGGGGGAAATCGGGAAGCGCCGCCCGCGTTTGACACGCTGCGCGCCGCTGCGCAGAATTTGTCACCGCCGTCGCCCTGGCCTTCGAAACTCACGGCGACGACGGGGTTTACGCAGCGAATGGGAGAGCGATCTTCCATTCGCTTTTTTCATTGCGCAGCCACATCAGGCAGCGAGTGCCCAGTCCTGTGCAACGTCCTGCACGCCTACCAGGGCGACGTCGGTGGTGGTTGCCGTAGCGTGTGCTGCCAGGCCGGCCGAGATCTCGTCGAAGGTGTTGGCGGTGGACAGGCCGAAGTCGTCCAGCAGGTTGTTGAGCACGGTTTCCAGTGCCGAGGTGTTGCCTTGCATCAGGCTGTAGATCACGTTCTGAACGTCATTGCCGACGCGGCCTGCACCTTGTGCCGCGCTCAAGTCGAGGCCGTTGAAAGCCACTTTGAACGCATCGAGGGTGAAGTCGCTGCCATTGCCGCCGCCCAGGCCGGTGCCCAGTTGAACGTTATCCAGGTTGCCCCACAGGTAGTGGTTTTCGTTGTGGCTGGCTGGCAGCGCCGGGTTGAATACGTAGTGCAGGCCGTTGCTGGTGTTGCTGTCGGCAATGAAGGCGTAGTCGGAATTGTTGGCGCCGTGGGTCGAATACTGGTCGCCGCTCAGGGAGCCGTTGCTGAAGCCGCCGGTGTTGCTGCTGCCGTGACCCGCAGTGTTGAACCCCAGTGCCCAGTCGGTCAGGTAGTCCGAGACGGAGTAAGCACCGAGCGCAGCTTCGTAACTAACAGAAATAGTCATCACTTAACCTCGTTATAAACAACACGATTGATCAGCACGCTCATACAGCGCACTTTTTGCCCACCCTTGGGCAAAACCGTTGGTTGATAAAGTGCCGTGGCACCTTGATCAGAACTTGTATTCGAGCATCCCGCTCAACGTTCGCCCGCGCGCCAGGCTCAGGTTATTGGCGTCCCCCATGGCAACGAAGTAGGCCTCATCGGTGGCGTTTTCCAGCGCCAGGGCGATGTTCAATTGGTCGGTCATCCAGTAGCTGGCGTACAGGTCATAGAGGGTGTACTGGGGCCATAGCGCCTGGTCGATGAAGTCATAACCTTGTGAGTCGAGGTTCTCGCCATTGCCTGAGCTGTAGCGCACGCGGACGCCCATATCGAGTCGCTTTTCCAGGAAGCGCGCGCCCAGGGTCAGCGAGCCGCGATCAGCCGGCATATAGGTGGCGTTGCCCATGATCCGGCCACAGCTTTCCTTGTTGTTGGCGACATCGTCGTCCAGCACCTCATACGTGGTCACCGGGCGCAGGCCGGTCGTGCCGTTTGGCCGGGTGTAGCGTTCATAGCGTGTGGTGGACGGCCCGTTCTTCTTCGCCCCGCCCATGTAATAGTTCTTCGAGCAGAACTCATTACTGCCGATCATGTGGGTGTAACTAAGGTTGGCGTACGCCCGCCCCATGTCGTAGTTGAGCTGGTACTCCACCCCCCGAAAGCGCGTGGGGTTGGTGTTATTGACGTACGCCATCGTGCCGAGAAAACCGCCGACGGAGGTCTCCGGCAAACTGACGCTGTGATTGAGGAAAGAGAAGTTCTCGATCCGGGTATCGAAGTAAGCCACCTTCATGCCCAGGCGGTCGTCACCGAACAGCAGTCCCTCTTTGAATACGTTCACGCCCATTTCCCAGTCCCGCGACTCTTCGGGTTTCAGGAACGGGTTGGGAAACACCCGCTCTGATGAGCTGCCACCGTGAGGACGCCCGGTCATGAAGGTTTCCGTTACCGCCGGCGGGCGCCAGCCCTTGCCCCAGCGGGCGTAGAGTTGCATCCAGTCCAGCCCCGGCTTTATGCCGATACCGAACGTGGGAGAGAACTGGCCCTCTTCTCTATCAATGTCGAACACTTCCTCGACACGCTTGGCACCTACCGTGCTGCTGTAGAACCGATCGCGCCGGTACAGCGTCATCCCGGTGACCCCTTCCAGCCGATAGCGGTCGTACCGCAAGCCCGCATCCAGCGTCAGCCAGTCGCCATATTCGTACTGCAGGTTGTTGAACAGGCTGGCGATGGTGCGTTTGCCACCGGGCGTCCCGCCTTCAACGTAAGGCAACAGGCCGGAAAGGTTGGTGGCCTCGACCTTGTTGGTACTGGGCTTGAACTTGTCTTGATACACCTCCACGCCGTAGTTCCAACTCACATGCCCCAACGCATCGAAGTCGAACCGCGATGTGTTGTCGCCCTGTACACCCCAGGTATCGGTCTGAAAATGATCCGTGTAGCCCGCCACATAGTTGCCGGAGGTCAGCGACGCGGTGTTGGGCGCATTGTCCCGGTCCATCTGTGTGGTGACGTAGTAGACCTTGGCCTTGAAATCGATCAGCGGGTTATCCGGCGTGTAGCGATAATCCAGTCCGACGTTCCTGGCATTGAGGTTGTTCTTGCTGACGCGCTGGTAGTACACGCTCTGGTTATCCGGGGCGGTGTAGGCCCACGCGTCATTGCTGTCGCTGTCACTTTCCAGGTAGCTCAGTTGCACCCGTTGGTCATTGGGCAGGTTCAGGCCGAACTTGACGATTTGCGAGCGGGTCACGCTGCCGGTGTCACCGACCTCACTGTTCAGCCAATCGTCGAAGGCCGCAGGCTGGGAGTCACGAGCGCGCAAATGAGTGCCCAGTTTCTGGTCGTTGTGGGTACCGGCGCGGTAGTCGCCAAAATGCCGTTCGCTGTACCCCAGCAGCACGTCGCCGCGCTCGTCGCCAAAGGCAAACACACCGCTGCCGTTGAAATAGGTGCCGTTACCCAGTTCACCAATCCCGCTACCGGCACGCAGACGCCCGCCATAGTCCTTGCCATCGGCCAGGAACTCACTGGCCTCCAGGGTCTTGAAGGATGCAATCCCGCCCAACACGGCAGCACCGCCCTGCCCGGACTGGCTGCCCTTGTCGATTTCGATGCTGGAGATGAATTCCGGGTCGATCAACATCGTGCCGTTGCGCTGCTGGTGGCCGTTGACGTTGAAGTTCTGGCGCATGCCGTCGATGTTCATGTTGACCCGGCCGTAGTCCTGCACGCCGCGGATGTTCACCGACAGGCCCGGGTCACGCTGGTTGACGGCGGTGTACACGCCGGCGGTTTCTTCGAGCATGTCGGCGGCGTGGCGTGGTGGGCGTTTGTCGATCTGCTCGCGACTGATCACGGCCACCGAGCGCGGTGTGTCGTACACCCAGTCGCTTGGCTTGCCGTTGGTGTTGCCGGTGATGGTGGTGGTGCCCACGGTCAGCGCACCGTCATGGTCGGCGCCGACGCGAGTCAGCGTCACCTGCCGGTCCCCGGTAAAGCGGTATTCCACCGGTGCACTGCCCACCAATCGGCCGAGGCCTTCCTGGGCGCTGTAACGGCCCTTGAGCGCGGTGCTGGTGAGGCCTTGCAGGCGCGCGCTGTCGAACAACACTTGCAACCCGGCCTGATCAGCGAACGTCAGTACGGCAAGGCCCAAGGGTTGCGCCGCAATATCAAACGTCAACGTGACAGGCTGTGATTCACCGACTGGCGCCTCGGCGGCCTGCACCTGGCAGGCGGAGGCTAACAGCCCCAGGTGGATGGCAAGGGCCAACCGGCTACCGGTGTTGCGCCCCTTGGTGATTGCAGACATCGACGTTATCCCTTCGCTGACCATTCTTGTTTATGCGAATACTTCTCACTTAACAGGACGTGTCAGGCGTCGGAACTCAGTAAGGTTTTTTTGAAAGTTTTTTCAAAGGGCGTAAACGGGGCCCGGCGACCCCATCAATAGATCAGGCTCAGCCCCGCCAGATCAAAGCGCTGCACCTGTAATTCTTCGGTCAGGGTGCCGAGGGCCGTGTCGAGCATATCGAGGCGGAACACGCCGCTGACTTCACGGGTGCCGAGGTCGGCATTGGTCAGCACCACCTTGCCCGGCCGGTAGCGGTTGAGCTGCTCGATGACCTTGGCCAGCGGCAAGCGGTCGAAGATCAGCACACCGCGACGCCAACTGGTGGCGCGCTCCAGGTCGAAGTCGTCGAGGGCGACCACGCCGTTCTCCGGGCTGTAGCGCGCAGCCTGGCCTTCCTTGAGCACCGTTTCTTTCTGCGGCAGCGCCTGCAGCGTGACGGCCACACTGTGTTGCAACACCCCGACCCAGGCCTGCCGGTCGTCCTCACGCTCGACCACAAACCGCGTGCCCAAGGCACGGGTTTGCCCGCTGGCGCTGTGCACCACGAACGGCCTTTTTTCCTCACCGGCCATGGGCGCCACATCAAAGATGGCCGAGCCTTTGATCAGGCTGATGCGCCGCTGCACACCGTCAAAATCCAGCTTGATCGCACTCGCAGAATCCAGTTGCACGCTGCTGCCGTCCGCCAGGTGCACGGTGCGCACTTCGCCTTTTTGGGTGAGGTAATCGGCCTGCATCTGCAGCAGCGCCTCAGGCCCGCGCACCCAGCCGACGCCCGCCACTACCAGCAACAGCGCAACACTCGCCGCCATGCGCCACGGCCTGCGCCGACGAAGGCCGCGCACCGGCGCAGCGGTAGCGGGCGGCCGCTGGCGATGCACCGTCTCATCGCGATGCACCTCGCCCAGCGCCGCCCACGTCTGCTCGGCAAAACGCAGCGCCGCTTCATGGCGGCTGTCTCTGGCGATCCATTGGCGCAGCTCGGCCTGCTCCTGATCGGTCAGGGCGCCGGCGTGCAGGCGCACCGCCCAATCGGCAGCCGCCTCGGTAATGCTGTGCTGTTGCGGACCCGGGCTATTCACGTGTGAATCTCGAATTTTTCGTTATATAACGCTGTGACGTCTGACCCCAGGTTTGTCGGTAATTCATTCGTCGGACGGCCCCGCCTCACCTTCCTGCAAACGCTGCATGACATACGCCAGCGCCTTGGCCAGGTGCTTTTGCACTGAGCTGTCGGAAATGCCCAGGTGGCGCGCGACCTGGGCATGGGTCATGCCCTCGATCCGGTTGAGGCGGAAAATCTGCCGGGTACGCTCCGGCAATTCCGCCAGTGCCTGCTTCAATGCCTGCCGCTGTTGCTGCGCCATCGCCTGAGCCTCCAACCCGGCCATTTCATCTTCAATCTCGGCCAGCGCCTCATGGGGCACGGAGTCGGTCTTGCGCCGTGCCTCCTGGCGGATATGGTCGATCAGCAGATTGCCGGCCGTGCGATAGAGATAGCCCTGGGAGTTGTCGATGCGCTCGCCGGCCGGCTTTTGCGCCAGGCGCAGGAAACTCTCCTGCACCAGGTCTGCGGCCAACTGCGGGTCCCGTACCTTGCGTGCGAGATACCCGCGCAGGGTATCGGCGTGCTTGAGAAACAGGCCTTTGAGATCCACGTCCGACAAACCGACTCCCTGGAATGTTAAGGAAACAGGCGGGCATCTTAAGCGTTGTCGAGAATGATTTTCAATTGATATCAACTCTGATCCACACAACGGTGGTTTTCATTCTGCGTTCGGTAATCGAACGGTTCCCACCCACGCGATTGACCAAATTAACCATTCAGTACATTTTATCGACATACATAAAAACAACAGTGGAGAACCCTCTATGCCGCCCATCGTGCTGGTGCTCAACGGCCCCAACCTCAACCTGCTCGGCACTCGCGAGCCCGCCACTTATGGCCATGAAACCCTGGCCGACCTTGCTGCCCTGTGTGGCCGCAGCGCCGAGCAACTGGGCCTGAAAGTCGAATTCCGCCAGACCAACCACGAAGGCGAATTGCTGGACTGGATCCACGGCGCCCGCGCCCGTTGCGCCGGCATCGTGATCAACCCGGCAGCCTGGACCCACACTTCGGTGGCGATCCGCGACGCGCTGGTGGCCAGTGAAGTACCGGTGATCGAAGTGCATTTGTCCAACGTGCATGCCCGGGAAGCGTTCCGTCATCACTCGTTCGTGTCGCCGATTGCCAAGGCGGTGCTGGCCGGGTTTGGCAGCCACGGTTATCACCTCGCCCTCGAACATTTCAGCAAGACCTTGAAGGGATGAGCGCGGTGTCCAAACGTCGAATTCTGGCCGGCCTGATAGGCGCCGGCATCCAGGCTTCCCGCACCCCTGCCCTGCATGAGCATGAAGGCGATGCCCAGGGCCTGCGTTACCTCTATCGCCTGATCGACCTCGACCGGCTACAGGTGGATACCCGCGCCCTGCCCGACCTGTTGATGGCGGCCGAACAGATGAACTTCACCGGTTTGAACATCACCTACCCGTGCAAGCAGGCGATCCTGCCGCTGCTGGACGAACTGTCGCCCGAAGCGCGGGGCATCGGCGCGGTGAACACCGTGGTGCTTTGCGACGGTAAACGCATCGGCCACAACACCGACTGCCTGGGCTTTGCCGAAGGCTTTCGCCGGGGCTTGAGTGATGTGGCTCGCAAGTTCGTGGTGCAGATGGGCGCGGGCGGCGCCGGGGCGGCAGTCGCCCATGCGCTGCTGGGTGAAGGCGTGGAACGCTTGAGTATTTTCGACATGGACGCCGAACGTGCCCGCAGCCTGGCGGACAACCTCAACCAGCATTTTGGTACAGGCCGGGCCCAGGCCGGCAATGACCTGGAAAGCGCCATGGCCGAGGCCGATGGCCTGGTGAATACCACGCCGATGGGCATGGCCAAGCTGCCGGGCATGCCGGTGCCGTTGGGCACCTTGCGCGCCGACTTGTGGGTAGCGGAGATCGTGTACTTCCCACTGGAAACCGAACTGCTGCGCAACGCCCGCGCCCTGGGTTGCCGCACCCTGGATGGCGGCAACATGGCGGTGTTTCAGGCGGTGAAGGCGTTTGAGTTGTTCACTGGCGAAGTGGCGGATGCAGAGCGCATGCTCGCGCACTTCCAGAGCATGACCACCCAACTGTAGAAACCGGATCAAAAATGTGGGAGCGGGCTTGCTCGCGAATGCGGAGTGTCAGCCACCGGATGTTTTACTGACCCACCGCATTCGCGAGCAAGCCCGCTCCCACATTTTGCTCGGTGTTGAACTCAAGCCTGCAGGTAGCGCAACACCGACTCGCAGATCATCGCCCGATGCCGCTGCTTGACCGCCTCATCCGACAACTCGATCTGAAAGATCTCGCTGAAGGTGTGGCGGTTCGACACCCGGTAGAAGCTGAACGAGTTGATCAGCAGGTGCACGTCCAGCGGCTCCAGCCCTTCCCGGAACAACCCCAACTCGGCGCCCCGGCGCAACGTGGTGCCAAGGGCTTCGAGGATGTTGCTGTTCATCGCCTTGATCGACGTCGACTGCTTTACATACTCGGCGTTGTGGATGTTCTCGATGCTCACGATGCGCACAAAATCCACGTTCTGATCGTGGTGATCAAAGGTGAATTCCACCAGCCGGCGGATCGCTTCCCGGGGCTCCAGGGCCGTCAGGTTCATCCGTGTCTCGGTGTTGCGAATGTCGCCGTAGAGTTTCTCCAGCACCTCGACGTAGAGCTGCTCCTTGCTGCCGAAGTAGTAATAGATCATGCGCTTGGAGGTCTGGATACGCTCCGCGATCGCGTCCACCCGGGCGCCGGAAAGGCCCTGGGTGACAAACTCGACGATGGCTTCCTGGAGAATGTTCTCGCGGGTCTTTTCCGGGTTGTTCTTGCGGCTCTTGCGCGGTGCGGTGGCCGCGGCGGGAAGCTCGGAGGTCAGGGTCATGGTGCGCTCACGGCCTTAGGTGCAGGCGCTGATTATGGGCCGCGCCGCACGCCGAAGGAAGCGCCGGCACCTTACAACCTGGCCTGGCGCACCGCACCGCTGCGGGACTTGGCCATGGCCGCCAGGCGCACCGCCACGTTGGCCGCACCGTAGCCGGCGTAACCGTTCTTGCGCTGGATGATCTCGAAGAAAAACCGGCCCTCGAACGGTTCGGTATAAACGTGAAACAGTTCACCGCCCTGGGCATCGCGGTCGTAGAGGACGTTGTAATACGCGAGCTGGCTGAGGAACTCGTCATCGAAATCAAACCGCGCCGCCAGGTCATCGTAATAGTTCAGCGGGATATCCAGCAGCGGCACGCCCGCATCCTTGGCCCGGCTGACCTCGGCGAAAATGTTTGCGCAGTCGAAGGCAATGTGGTGCACGCCCGAGCCGCGATAGCTCGACAGCGCGTGGGAAATCGCGGTGTTGCGGTTCTCGGAAATATTCAGCGGCAGGCGAATTGAGCTGCAACGGCTGCGCAGTGCCCGACTTTTCACCAGGCCATAGGGGTCCGGCAGCACCACTTCGTCGTCGGCTTCGAAATCCAGCAAGCTTTTGTAGAACAACACCCAACTGTCGAGGCTGTCGGCGGGCAAGGCCATGGCCATGTGGTCGATGCGCAGCAGGCCGCCGCTGGCGGCGTTCGCCGGTTGCAGGTTGAAGTCGGTGTCGTAGAGGCCGCCTTCGTGCTGGTCCACCAGGTAGATCAGGCTGCCATCCGGTGCGCGCACCGCTGCCAGCTCCAGCTCATTGGGGCCGACCAGCCCACGATACGGCTGGCCCTTGTAGGCCACCGCCCGCTCCAGGGCCTTGGCGCTGTCCTTTACCCGGATCGCCGTGGCGCACAACGACGGGCCGTGGGCCTCGAAGAAGTTATGGGCGAAGGAATAGGGTTCGCAATTGAGGATCAGGTTGATATCGCCCTGGCGCAACAGGCTGACGCTCTTGGATCGATGCTGCCCGGCCTTGACGAAGCCCAGGCGCTCCAGCCATGAAGTGAGCTTGGCGCCGAGGTTTTCATCCACGGCAAATTCGAGGAATTCAATGCCGTCGTATTCGCTGGCGGCCGGGGTTTCAAACAGGATCTCGGGGACCTGCGTCGCTTCTTGCTCCAATCGCTGGCGGGTTTTCTCTTCGAGGTACAGCAGCGAGCGCAGGCCGTCGGCGGCATTCGCCCGGGTCGGCGCGGCGCGGAAGCCGTCGTTGAAGATTTCCAGGGACAACGGCCCGGTGTAGCCGCTCTTGATGATGGGGGCGAGAAAGCCCGCCAGGTCGAACTCGCCCTGGCCTGGGAAGCAGCGGAAATGCCGGCTCCATTCCAGTACATCCATGGCGAGGATCGGTGCATCGGCCATCTGCACAAAGAAAATCTTGTCGCCGGGAATCTCGGCAATCGCACTCGGGTCGCCCTTGAGAGATAGGGTGTGGAAGCTGTCGAGCAACACGCCCAGGCTCGGATGATCGATCTTGCGCACCAGGTTCCACACCTGCTGCCAGGTGTTGACGTGCCGGCCCCAGGCCAGCGCTTCATAGCCGATGCGCAAGCCCCGGCGGCCAGCGTGTTCGGCCAGCAGGCTCAGGTCATCCAGCAGAATGCTTTCATCGCCCACGGAATCGGCTGACGCGTTACTGCACACCAGCACCAGGTCGGTGCCCAGCTCCTGCATCAAGTCGAACTTGCGCTCGGCCCGCTCCAGGTTGCGTGTCAGGCGGTCGCGGCGGCAGCCCTCAAAGTCCCGGAACGGCTGGAACAAGGTGATGGCAATGCCGAGGTCGGCGCACATTTGCCTAACTTCACGCGGACTGCCGTCGTAATACAGCAGATCGTTTTCGAAGATTTCCACGCCATCAAACCCGGCAGCCGCGATGGCTTCGAGTTTTTCCGGCAAGGTTCCGCTCAAGGAAACGGTGGCGATGGAGCGTTGCATGGGGCGACTCCCGGCATTGAGGCATGTCTTGTTTACGGCAAATTATTGGCCGCCAGGTTCATCACAGCAATTGAAATGTACGAACCGGTTAGTTTTATGGGCGATTATCGAACAGAATGGCAATCGGCGAATTGACGATTTTTTAGCCGCTGCGCACCATCGACAGCACATTGAGCCCCGCTTCCATTGAGCGGCCTCGGTTAACCAAGACCCTGAACACACCATAAAAATTTCAAAAAAACGGGTACTTCCTCATGCCTTCGCAAAATCCCGCCGTGGCCGTGGGCCACAGCAATCCCCATAGCGGCATCGGTGACAAAATCCGTGGCGCCATGGCTGTCGGTAAAACCCGCTGGGGCATGCTGGCCCTGGTGTTTTTTGCCACCACCCTGAACTACATCGACCGCGCCGCCCTCGGCGTGATGCAACCGATCCTGGCCAAGGAAATGAGCTGGACGGCGATGGACTACGCCAACATCAACTTCTGGTTCCAGGTGGGTTACGCCATCGGCTTTGTGCTGCAAGGCCGGTTGATCGACCGGGTCGGCGTCAAGCGCGTGTTCTTCTGCGCGGTGCTGCTGTGGAGCCTGGCCACTGGCGCCCACGGCCTGGCCACCTCGGCGGTGGGTTTTATGGTCTGCCGGTTCATTCTCGGGCTGACCGAAGCCGCCAACTACCCGGCCTGCGTCAAGACCACCCGCCTGTGGTTCCCCGCTGGCGAGCGTGCCGTGGCCACCGGGATCTTCAACGCCGGCACCAACGTCGGCGCGATGATGACGCCGATGCTGCTGCCGCTGATCCTCCACGTGTGGGGCTGGCAGGCGGCGTTCCTGTGCATGTCGGCACTGGGCGGGATCTGGCTGGTGCTCTGGGGCTTGAAGTACTACAACCCGGAAGACCATCCAAGCGTGAAGCAATCGGAACTGGACTACGTGCAACAGGAAGTCGAACCGGAACAACCCCGCGTACCGTTCAGCCGGATCCTGCGGATGCGCGGCACCTGGGCCTTCGCCCTCGCCTACTCGATGACCGCGCCGGTGTTCTGGTTCTACCTGTACTGGCTGCCGCCGTTCCTGAATCAGCAATACAACCTGGGCATCAACGTGACCCAGATGGGCATCCCGCTGATCATCATTTACCTGACGGCGGACTTCGGCAGCATCGGCGGCGGGATCCTGTCTTCGTTCCTGATCGGACGCGGGATGAACCCGATCAAGGCGCGGCTGCTGTCGATGTTGCTGTTTGCCTGCTGCATCGTCGGAGTGATCATGGCCGCCGGCTCCAGCCACCTGTGGGTCGCGGTGTTTGCGATTTCCCTGGCCATCGGCGCGCACCAGGCCTGGACCGCCAACATCTGGAGCCTGGTGATGGACTACACGCCCAAGCACATGATGAGTACGGTGTTTGGTTTTGGCGGCATGTGCGCGGCCATCGGCGGGATGTTCATGACCCAGATCGTCGGCCATATCCTGACCGTGACCAACAACAACTACACCGTGCTGTTCACCCTGATTCCGGCGATGTACTTCATCGCGCTGATCTGGATGTACTTCATGGCGCCGCGCAAGATTCCGACCGTCGAGGTCTGAGTTTCCTACCTGCGCCGCTGCTGCCAGGCAGCGGCCAACCCGCTCAGGCAAATCACCCCGATCCCGACCACGGTGGTCAGGTCCGGGGTGTGGCTGAACACCAGCCAGCCCAACAACCCCGCAAACACGATCTGGCAATAGCCGAACGGCGCCAGCAGGGCCGGCGCTGCGAAGCGGAAGGCCTGGGTCAGCATCAAGTGTGCGGTCATCCCGCAAGTGCCCAGCGCCAGCATCAGCACCCCGTGCCACAGGCTCGGCACCTGCCAGAAGAACGGCACCAAGGCGCTCATCACCAAGGTATTGCACAACCCGGCGAAGAAGTTGCTGGTGGTGGGGGTGTCGTACTTGCTGAGGATGCGGGTGAGCAGTTGGTAGAAGCAGAAGAACAACGCCGACGTCAGCGGCAACAACACCGCGGGGGTGAACAGCTCACCGCCCGGGTGCACAATGATCAGCACCCCGATAAACCCGCAAATCACCGCCAGCCATTGGCCGCGGGTCACGTGTTCGCCTAACAGCGGCACCGACAACGCGGTGACCAGGATCGGCGCAAGAAAGTTGACCGCCGTGGCTTCGGCCAACGGGATAAAGTGCAGCGCCGCTGTAAAGAACAGGCTGGTGCCCAGCAGGCACAACGCCCTCGCCACTTGCAGTAAAGGGCGTTTGCTGCGCAGTACCCGCAGGCCCGATTGCGGCAGGAAGATCCCGGCCATCAACAGCGTGTGCACCAGGTAGCGGGCCCACACCACCATCACGATCGGGTAGAACCCGGCCAGGTATTTCGACAGCGCGTCGTGGCTGGAAAACAGAAAGGTCGCCACCACAATCAGCAAAATGCCTTTGAGCGGGTGGTTGACGCCGGAAAGTGGGGTGCTGAGGGTCATTGCATTCTCTTGAGTGGCAGGCTGAAATGACCGCCGCATACCGCGGCATAATCTAGAACGGGTAAAGCGCCTCGCTCAAGAGCATAACCAAACACTGTTCGAACAGCGCACTAAATTGCGGTTTTCCAGTCCAACGCTTCACGCCGCCCCGCCCACTGCGCGTTTTTTAACCAAGGCTTTCTCACCATGAAAAAAACCCTGTTGATTCTTTCGACCCTGACGCTGCTCAGCGCCTGCGACAAGCAAGCCGAGACCGCCAAGGCGCCCGCCCCGCCGTCTGTCCAGGCAACGTTGGTACCGCAAGTGCTGCCCACCGACAAATGGGTCGGCAAGTGGATTGGCGTCGAAGGCCTGAACCTGACCATCGCCAAGGACGACAGCATCGGCCGCGGCCACTATGTACTGACCATGAAATACGGCCTGGATGACGACGATTCCGGCACCTTCAAGGGCCAGGCATCCGAAGACGGCATCACCTTTGAACGCCCGGACGGGCCGCAGATCCTGAGCGCTGGCGACGGCGAAGCCACTGGCCTGAAATGGCTGGCCGACAAGAAGGACTGCCTGATCGTCGACACCGGCGAAGGGTATTGCCGCGACTGACACAAGCTTCATACAGGTCGGACGACACAGCGTTTAGCATCGTCAGACAGCCGGACTGGCGCCAACCCTACACACCAACAACACTGAGCTGCAGGTTCACAAAGAGGATTGCCACATGCTATGGAAAAAAGGCCGACGCAGCGACAACGTGGTAGACGCCCGCGATGACAGCGGCGGCGGTGGCGGTGGCGGTGGCATGCGTTTTGGGGGCGGCAAGGGCCTGAGCCTGACGGCCATCGTGCTGATCGTCGGCATCGGCTGGCTGACCGGCCAGGACCCGATGCAGATCCTCGGGCAACTCAGCGGCCAGCTCACCGAGCAAGCGCCCTCCGTCAGCCCGCAAACCCGCCAGGCGCCGCCGGCCAATGATGAACAAGCCGACTTCGTGCGCGCCGTCCTCGGCGACACCGAAGACACCTGGGCCCAGGTGTTCCAGGAAAACGGCCTGACCTACAAGAACCCCAAACTGATCCTGTTCCGTGGCCGGGTGAACTCCGCCTGCGGTGGCGCCACGTCCGCCAGCGGGCCGTTCTATTGCCCGGCAGACCAACAGGTATACCTGGACCTGGATTTCTTCCGGGAAATGTCCCAGCGCTTCAAGGCCGCCGGCGACTTTGCCCAGGCCTACGTGATCGCTCATGAAGTCGGACATCACGTGCAGACGCTGCTGGGCATCTCGGCGAAGATTCAGGCAGCCCGCCAGCAAGGCCGGCAGATGCAAGGCGACGGCGGCCTGCTGGTGCGCCAGGAGCTGCAAGCCGACTGCTTCGCCGGGGTGTGGGCCAACCGCGCGCAAAAGCGCCTGAACTGGCTGGAGCCCGGCGACATTGAAGAAGCACTGAATGCGGCCAACGCGATTGGCGATGACCGCTTGCAGCAACAGGGCCAGGGCCGCGTGGTGCCTGACTCGTTTACCCACGGCACCTCGGCACAGCGGGTTCGCTGGTTCAAGACCGGCTTCGCCCAGGGCCAGATCACTCAATGCGACACCTTTACCGCCAAGAGCCTTTAAATGAATAAACGACTGGGTCTGCTGTTAGGTTTGTTGATCACCTGTTCCTCCTCCACCTGGGCTGCCGAACATGGCGTCAAGGTGGTCAGTCCCGATCGTTTTCACCTGGATGCCGGCGACCTGAGCGTCGGCTTGAGCCAGGACTGGCGCCAGCCGCTGCCTCAAGTTACCCGCGCGCTGATCATAGTGCATGGTCGCCTGCGCAACGCGATGACCTACCTGGACAGCGGCGAAAAAGCGGCCGAAGCCGCAGGACAAAACGCCAATACCTTGGTGATTGCGCCACAGTTCCTCAACCAGACCGACCTCAAGCGCAACCAGATCGACAGCCAGACCCTGCGCTGGAACAGTAACGACTGGATGGCCGGCGAGCCGTCCACAGGCCCGGGCCAGATCAGCTCCTACGGCGCGCTGGACCAGATCATCAAGCACCTGGGCAACCGCAAGCTGTTCCCGAACCTGAAGGAAATCGTGGTGGCCGGCCATTCCGGTGGCGGCCAAGTGGTGCAGCGTTTTGCGCTGACCGGGCATGATCACCCGCTGCTGCAAACCGAGGGCATCAGCCTGCGTTATGTGGTGGCCAACCCGTCGTCCTACGCGTACTTCAGCCCACAGCGTCCGGTGAAATTCGATGTTGCCAGTTGCCCGGGCTTCAACGACTGGAAGTACGGCATGCAAAACCTGCCGGCCTACGCCAAGGGGCAAAGTGCCGAGCAGCTGGAGCAGGCTTACGTTTCGCGTAATGTCACTTACTTGCTGGGCCAGCAGGACACCGACCCGAATCACCCGGCGCTGGACAAGAGCTGCGGCGCTGAAACCCAGGGCGCGTATCGCTTGATTCGCGGGCACAATTATTTTGACTACCTCAAGCAGCGGCACCCGCAGTTGGGCCACAAGCTGGTGGAAGTGCCGGGGGTTGGGCATAACGGGGACAAGATGTTTACGTCGCCTGAAGGGCAGAAAGTACTGTTCCAATAACCACTGAAGAAACCGGATCAAAAATGTGGGAGCGGGCTTGCTCGCGAATGCGGTGGATCAGTCAGCCTATGTATTGACTGACACACCGCATTCGCGAGCAAGCCCGCTCCCACATTGGATTTTCATCGACCGGACTAAATCATCCGGCGCAATACCGCGCAATCTTCAGCATGCCAATCCGCCAGATCCGGCCACGGGTTTTCCGGCAGATTGACCAGCACAGTCTTCGTCCCCGCCGCCCGCCCGCAATCCAGATCAAACCGGTAATCACCGACCATCACCATCTCTTGCGGCGCCACTTCCCACGCTCGCGCCAGCTTCAACAAACCACCCGGGTCAGGCTTGGGCGGCGCATCATCACGCCCCAACACATCCTCGGCTGCAAAGCAGTCCGCCAGGCCGATCGCCTGCAATGTCACATGGGCCAGCTCCCGCGCATTGCGCGTCAGGATGCCCAGGCGATAACCCCGCCCGGCCAATTCCCGCACCAACTCCACGGCACCGGTAGCGGCTACCGAACCCAGCGCCAGCTCACGCTCATGCGCGAGCAACCACGCATGCTTGGTCGCTGCTTCATCGGCGGGCAACGCCGCCAGGTGCGTAAGAATGTCGTCAGTCGCCGGAATATC
Source organism: Pseudomonas sp. C6002 (assembly GCF_013385805.1). NCBI lineage: Bacteria > Pseudomonadati > Pseudomonadota > Gammaproteobacteria > Pseudomonadales > Pseudomonadaceae > Pseudomonas > Pseudomonas sp. C6002. Next base: position 28,089 of record NZ_JACAPH010000029.1, read on the forward strand.
CAGCGCCACGCGGATCGCCGCAAAATCATGCACGGCCACCGTCAGGGTGCCATCCATGTCGAACACCCAGTGCTTCACATCACTGAGGCTCATGCCCAATCCTTGCGATGACGAATCAAGCCTTCCTGGGTGACCGATGCCACCAGTTGCCCGGCGCGGTTGTACACGCTGCCCCGGGAGAACCCACGGGAATTGCCGGCCCATGGGCTGTCCATGGCGTAGAGCAACCAGTCATCGGCACGCAGGTCGGCGTGGAACCACAGCGCGTGGTCGAGGCTGGCGACTTGCATGTCTTTCTGCCACACGGTCTTGCCGTGGGGCAGCAGCGAGGTGGTCAGCAGGCCGAAGTCCGAAGCGTAGGCCAGCAGGTATTTGTGCAGCGCCGGCGAGTCGGCCAGGGCGCCGTCCGCACGAAACCACACGTATTTGACCGGGTCGGACGGCTGCGGGTTGTACGGGTCTTTCTCGGTCACCGGCCTTACTTCGATCGGCTTGGGGCACAGCAGCTTTTCGCGCATGTGCTCGGGAATCAGGTGCGCGCGCTGCTGGGTCAGCTCCAGCTCCGACGGCAGGTTCTCCGGGCCGACCACCACGGGCATGGTGGTCTGATGCTCGAAGCCTTCTTCGTCGTACTGGAACGAAGCGCTGCAGGTGAAGATCGGGTTGCCCTTCTGGATCGCCGTCACCCGGCGCGTGCTGAAACTGCCGCCATCGCGCACCCGGTCAACCGAATACACCACCGGCAACGCCGCATCGCCGGGGCGCAGGAAGTAACCGTGCAACGAATGCACATGCCGCGCCTCTTCAACGGTCTGGCTGGCTGCCGACAGCGACTGGCCGAGCACCTGGCCGCCGAACAGCTGGCGAAAGCCCAGGTCCTGGCTGCGGCCGCGAAAGAGGTTTTCCTCGATCGGTTCCAGGGTCAGCAGGTCCACCAGATCTTCCAACACTTGGCTCATAGAGCATCTCCTACAACAATCTATTGGGCATTCCGGGCTGCTTATCCGTGCAGCGTGTCCAACCATTGGGCGCGGGTGATGCGATACAACACATGATGCCGCAAGGGGTCATCGGCTGCGACCTTGGGGTGTTCAAAATCTGACAGGGGATCGTAATGCATACCGATGGCCTGCATGACTTTTTGTGATGGCAGATTGGCTTCAGTGGTAAACGAAACGATTTCGTCCAGCTTCAGCCGGTCGAAACCACAGCGCAGGGCAGTCCAGGCGGCTTCGCTGGCGTAACCCAGGCCCCAGTGTTCCCTGGCCAGGCGCCAGCCGATCTCCACCGCCGGAGTGAACGGGGCCTCGAAGCTCACATTCAGCAAGCCGGTGAGGCCGATGAATTCGCCGCTGTCCTTGCGCTGCAACGCCCACAGGCCAAAACCGTACTCGGCAAAATGGCCGCGAATACGCCCGATCAGCGCGGCACTTTCCAGGCGGCTCAAGGTGGCCGGGAAATACCGCATCACCTGCGGGTCGGCGCACATGCGCGCAAACTCCGGCAAGTCGGCATCGCTCCATTGGCGCAGCACCAGGCGTGCGCTTTCCAATTGCAGTATCGGCTCCATTGGTCCCCCTCCCTTGCCATGTGCGTGAGTGTAACGCGCTGTTAAGATCCGTCGCTGGTTCCCGTCAGAAATCGCCATGCCCTTGCCATTGATCTACCACGATGACTACAGCCCCGAGTTCCCGGCAGACCACCGCTTCCCCATGGATAAATTCCGCCTGTTGCGTGACCATCTGGTGGAGAGCGGCCTGACACGGGACAGCCAACTGCTGCGCCCGGAACTCTGCCCCGCCGAGATTCTGGCCCTGGCCCATGAACCTGGGTATATCGAACGCTACATGAGCGGCGAGTTGTCGCGCGAAGACCAACGGCGCCTTGGCCTGCCTTGGAGCGAAGCCCTGGCCCGGCGCACCGTGCGCGCGGTGGGCGGTTCGTTGCTGGCCGCCGAGCAGGCCCTGGAACACGGCCTGGCCTGCCACCTGGCCGGCGGCACCCACCACGCCCACTACGATTACCCGGCGGGTTTCTGCATCTTCAATGACCTGGCCGTGATCAGCCATTACCTGCTGGCCAGCGGGCGGGTCAACCGGGTGCTGATCTTCGACTGCGATGTGCACCAGGGCGACGGCACCGCACGCATCCTCCACGACACCCCGGATGCAATCACCGTGTCCCTGCACTGCGAAAAGAACTTCCCCGCGCGCAAGGCGCAAAGCGACTGGGACATCCCGCTGCCCATGGGCATGGGCGACGCGGACTACCTCAAGGTGGTCGACGATGCCCTCAACTACCTGCTGCCGCTGTATCAGCCCGACCTGGTGCTGTATGACGCCGGCGTGGATGTACACAAGGACGACGCCCTCGGCTACCTCAAGCTGACAGACCAAGGCGTCGCCGCCCGCGATGAAAGCGTGATGCGCCACTGCCTGGGCCGCGATATTCCGGTGGTCGGGGTGATCGGCGGCGGCTACAGCAAAGACCGCCCTGCCCTGGCCCGTCGCCACGGGATCCTGCACCACAGCGCGCAGCGCGTCTGGACATCATCAGGCTGTCATTGAGTTATGCGCGTTACCCACAATCGCTGTGGAACTGCCTGTGGATAACCTGAGTGAAAGCCCCTACAGGCCATAAGCCGCCTGGCCTGCAGAAGGCTGTATGTTTTTTGATCAGGCAGCATGAGCATCCTCGGGTAGAATGCTCGGCCTACTTTGCCGAACCGCAGTTATCCCCATGCCCCAGACTCAAACCCCATCTCAACACGTCATCATCATCGGCGGCGGCCCGGCCGGGCTGATGGCCGCCGAAGTGTTGAGCCAGGCCGGGATCCGGGTCGACCTGTACGACGGCATGCCCTCGGTAGGCCGCAAGTTCCTGCTGGCGGGCGTGGGGGGCATGAACATCACCCATTCCGAACCGTACCCGGCGTTTCTGGCGCGCTATGCCGAACGGGCGCCGTGCATGGCGCCGTTGCTGCGCCAGTTCGGTGCCGATGCGTTGTGCGAATGGATACACGGGCTGGGGATTGAAACCTTTATCGGCAGCTCCGGCCGGGTGTTTCCTACTGACATGAAAGCCGCCCCGCTGCTGCGGGCCTGGCTCAAGCGCCTGCGCGACCAGGGCGTAGTTATCCACACCCGCCATCGCTGGCTGGGCTGGAATGCCGACGGCAGCCTGCTTATCCACAGCCCCGAGGGCGACAAAAGCGTACGCGGTGATGCGGTGTTGCTGGCCTTGGGCGGCGGCAGTTGGTCGCGCTTGGGCTCGGATGGGGCGTGGCTGAAGTTGCTGGAAGACAAAGGCGTGCCTTACGCGGCGTTGCAACCGAGCAACTGTGGCTTCGAGGTGTCGGCCTGGAGCGAGTTGATGGTCAGCAAATTCGCCGGGGCACCGCTGAAAAACGTCGCCATTGGTCTGGCAGACGACAAGCCACGGCTGGGGGAATGTGTGGTCACCGCCACGGGCATCGAAGGCAGCCTGATCTATGCGTTGTCGGCACCGATTCGTGAGGCGATCAACCGGGATGGATCGGCCACGGTGCACATTGACCTGTTGCCGAGTAAGCCACTGGACAAGGTGATCGCAGCGCTGAGCAAGCCGCGCGGCTCACGCTCGATGAGCAAGCATTTGCACAGTCAGTTGGGATTGGATGGGGTGAAGGCGGCGCTTTTGCGCGAGCTGGCACCGGCGGAGCACTTCAATGATCCGGCGCAGCTGGCGGTGGATATCAAGGCGCTGCCGCTGACGCTGGTGAAAACCCGGCCAATGGATGAAGCCATCAGTACCGCAGGCGGCGTGCCGTTTGAGGCGCTGGATGAACGCTTGATGATCAAGCAATTGCCGGGCGTTTTTTGCGCAGGCGAGATGCTGGACTGGGAAGCGCCGACGGGCGGGTATTTGCTGACGGGGTGTTTTGCCAGCGGGCAGGCGGCAGGGCGCGGTGTTCTTGAGTGGTTGAGGCCGGCCACCCCGGCATGACCCACTCACCCCATCACCGCCCGGCAGCAAAGTTACCTCTGACTCAACTGGCTGTTAGATCGGGATAGGCACGTTTAAAAGCTGTTACTTGCTTCTGCAGGAAAGCATCCTCTTCAGGCAGTAAAATTTTCAGATTTTCTATATAACCTGAATACGCACTGAAGAGTCTGGAAGGATCGCCGTGTTTCAAATCGTTCCATTCCTGCTTGAAGGCGTAGCTGAGTTTCTGGCCCTCTTCCTGACTGGTATAAAGCATATCCTGTAGATACTTATCCAATGGCGCCCTTATCTCAGGACTGATCGAATAATTAGCCTCATACAACGACATCAACTCTCTGAACGAATGGATTGCCTGCCCATACTCGCCGCGCGCCGCATGGTCTTCAACCCGGGACCTTAATTCGGCCACACGCAACTCTACCTGCTTGAAAGCTTTCTCGTCAGCGGCCTTGCCTTTCTTGATTTCGCCGTCTACAACAACGCCGCCGATAATGCCCGCCGCCGCCAGGACCGGCAAAACAAAAGGTACTAAAAACACAGCCATATCTACATCTCCATCTAAGTTCGTCATTCAGAAATCAGTTTCTGACTCAACCTCAGTGGAAATGAAGCATTTTAAGTTCCAGCACTTAAACACGGCGACAATTACAAAAAATATCCAAATCACAAGCAATAACTCATCAAGGATGACGAGGCACAACTTGACGCGAGCGGAATTGCTCCGCTCACGGTAGTCACTATGCGTTTACTTGATAACCAACAAGCCCTACTTCTTTTTCCGCGGCCCGGTGTTAAACACAGGCACCTTACGCACTGGCTTGATCGAAGGCTCGACCGGCGTCGCCTCCCCGCTGTCCACCCACTTGCCCAGGTTGCGCTTGCCACCACCGCCGCCCGAAGCCTTGGGTTTCTTCGGCTTTTTCGGCTTCTTCACCACCTGACCAGTGGCATCGGTATCAGGCACACGGTGCTCCGGTTCGAAGTCCTGCTCCATCTTCCGGGTCAACGTCTGACGGGTCAGCATCTCGATGGCCGACAGCATGTTCACTTCATCGGCGCACACCAGGGAAATCGCCTCACCGGTGTTGCCCGCACGACCGGTACGGCCGATGCGGTGGATGTAGTCCTCGGCCACGATCGGCAGGTCAAAGTTGACCACCAGCGGCAAGTCTTCGATATCCAGGCCACGGGCCGCCACGTCGGTGGCCACCAGGATCTGCACGTCGCTGCTCTTGAAGCGATCCAGCGCACGCTGGCGCGTGGCCTGTGGCTTGTCGCCGTGAATCCCGTCGGCATTGATGCCCAGGCCCTGGAGTTTTTCCACCAGCGCGTCCACACCGTTACGGGTCTTGGCGAACACCAGCACCTGCTTCCAGCGGCCCTTGCGCATCAGGTGCACAAACAGTTCCGCCTTGCGCTTCTTGTCCACCGGCACCACCCATTGCTTGACGGTGTTGGCGGCGACGTTGCGCGGGCTGACTTCGACGGTCAGCGGGTCGTTGAGCATCTGCCCGGCCAACTGGCGGATCTCGTCGGAGAAGGTTGCGGAGAACAGCAAGGTCTGGCGCTTTTTCGGCAGCATGCGGTAGATGTTCGCCAGTTCTTCGGAGAAGCCCAGGTCGAGCATGCGGTCGGCTTCATCCAGCACAAGGGTTTGCAGCTGGTTGAGCTTCAGCGCGTTCTGGCGGAACAGGTCGATCAGGCGGCCAGGGGTGGCGACCAGCACATCAACGCCTTTGCGCAGCTTCATCATCTGCGGGTTGATGCTCACGCCGCCGTACACGGCGTAAGTGGTCAGCGGCACGTTTTGGGCGTACTCGGCGACGCTCGCATGAACCTGCTCGGCCAGTTCGCGGGTCGGGCACAGGATCAGCGCGCGCACCGAGTTGGCGCTGACTTTCGGCCCTTCCATGGTCAGCAGTTGCAGCAGCGGCACGGCGAAACCGGCGGTCTTGCCGGTGCCGGTCTGGGCCGCAGCCATCAGGTCACGGCCTGCCAGCACCGCCGGAATGGCTTGCGCCTGCACCGGCGTCGGGGTCTGGTAGCCAAGCGTCTCAAGGGCGCGCAGCAAGGGTTCGATCAGGCCAAGTGTGGCGAAAGTCATGGAAATACCGTAGGAAAAAGTCAGCGCAAGGTCGCAATGCGCGGCAGTTTACCTTATTTCCGGTTTTGGCTTTCGCCACTGTGGCAGGCTGATCAGCAGCACCGCGCTGATAATCACCAACATCGCCAGGGCTTCTTCCGTGCCGATGGTCTCACCGACAAACACAATCCCGAGCAACACCGCCACCGCCGGGTTGACGTAGGCATAGCTGGTGGCCGCCGCCGGGCGTACGTGCTTGAGCAGGTACATATAGGCATTGAAGGCGATGATCGAGCCGAACACGGTCAAGTACGCCAGGGCCAGCCAGCCTTCCAGCGGCGGCATGGCTTGCAGGTGTTCGCCGCTGACGGCACTGAGCAACAGCAGCACGAAACCTGCGATCAGCATCTCCGCCGCACTGGCCATCGCGCCTTGAGGCAGCGGCAAATGCTTGCTCCACACCGAACCAAAGGCCCAGGCCGCCGCCGCAAAGATCAGCAAGGCCGCACCGGTGGGGCTCGATTGCAGGTTGGAGCCCATATTGAGCATGGCGATGCCGATAATCCCCAGCACCACCCCGGCCCATTCCAGACGGGTATTACGCGCGCCCCAGAAATAACCACAGAGCAAGGTGAACAACGGCACCGTCGCCACCGCCAACGCGGCAACCCCGGACGCCACGCCCGTATGTTCTGCCACACTGACCGCACCGTTGCCGAAGGTCAGCAGCAAAATGCCGATCTTCGCGGCAGCCTTCCACTGCACCCACGTCGGCGCCGGGGCCCCACGCCAGCGCAGGAAGGCATACATCAGCGCGCCCGCCGTCATAAAGCGAATCCCCGCCAGCAACAGCGGCGGCCAGTACTCCACACCAATGCGAATCACCAGGTAGGTAGACCCCCAGATCACGTACAACGCAAAAAAGGCGGCGATCAACGGTAAGGGAAAGCGACGTGGGCCAGGCATTGGGCAGCTCTGTGGCAGGACAAGGGAGCGTTATTTTAGAAATCCCCGGCCGTAAACATAAGTTACAAAACCTGTTTAAAGCGCCAGTACACTTTTCAAAACATGGTTATCAAGGCTATAAACCGTGCTTTCGAAAGCTATGCATTCCCGGAGCCTTATCATGGACAAATACGACCGTATGCTTCTCAGCGCCCTGCTGGAAGACGGCCGCGCGTCCTACGCGCAACTGGCGCGCACCGTGAACCTGTCCGCGCCCGCCGTGGCTGAGCGAGTGGCGAAACTGGAAGCCAGTGGTGTGATTACCGGGTATCAGGCCAAGGTCGACCTGTCGAAGGTGGGGTTGCCGATCCAGTGCGTGATTGAGTTGCGGTTGACCAATCATGGGAGCCAGAAGGTTTACGACGCGCTGTCGGAAATTCCCGAGTTGACTGAATGCCATCGGGTGACGGGCGATCCGTGCGTGATCATGCAGGCGGCGGTGGGCTCGATGCCGGAGCTGGAGAACCTGATCAATCGGGTGGCGAAATTCGGGTTCAGCAAGACCTCGATCATCTTGTCGAGCGCGATAGAGCGGCGGGTGCCGTTGGGGCAGTTGGAGGGGAATGGGAAGAGTGGCAACTGAACACGCCGCTCGGCAGCTCGTTCCCACGCTCTGCGTGGGAACGCATCCGGTGACGCTCTGCGTCACGACTTGAAGAGCGGACGCAGAGCGTCCAGGGCGGCATTCCCACGCGGAGCGTGGGAACGTTCGCCATAGTTGACCGAGTTGCCTGAAACACCCTCGCTCAACTGTGGGAGCTGGCTTGCCTGCGATGACGTCAGTAGCTTCACTGATTCGAAGGTGGTGGTGGATCGGTCGCTGGACTGCTTACAGCCTCGATAACACCGCAAAACTAATGTGGGAGCGGGCTTGCTCGCGAATGCGGTGTGTCAGTCAGCGCATGTGTTTGCTGATACTCCGTATTCGCGAGCAAGCCCGCTCCCACATTTGGATCTTCGTCATGTTGAAGATGGAGTTCTGCTCAAGCGACTTAGAACCCGCGATGCTTCTTCAGATGATCATTGATCTTCGCCGCCGGAACCTTCTGCAAGCTGCACAGCAATTCGTGTGACAACTCCCGCAACCCGTGGGTGCGACGCAGTTCCTCGGCCAGGTGAGCGGTAAGGTTCGCCGCCATCTCCGCGTCCGCCATCGCCCGGTGAGCCTTGCCGGTGTGGGGCAGTTGGGCAAACGAGGTCAGGGTACCCAGCTTGTGGTTCGGCGCCGCCGGCATCAAGCGTCGCGCCAGCAATAGCGAACAGGCAAACTTCTGCAAACGCGTACGCCGGATCAACCCCAGCTCGAAATCCCAGAACTTCTGGTCAAACGCGGCGTTGTGGGCCAGCAGCGGCGTGGTGCCGACAAACTCGTTCACCTCGTTCATCACCCGCTCCGCCGACGGTGCGGTGCGCAACATGGCGTTGCTGATGCCGGTCAGTTGCTCAATAAACCCCGGCACACGCACACCAGCGTTCATCAGGCTCTGGTAGCGGTCCACGATCTGGCCCTGCTCCAGGATGACCACGGCGATTTCCGTGGCCCGGCAGCTGCTGCTCGGCTGGATGCCGGTGGTTTCAAAGTCGATGACCGCTATACGTTCCAAACCTGTTCCAACTCCGTCAAAAATCTATTTAAGCAGCAACGCGCCTTCAATCGGCACGTAGCGGCTGGCGGCGCGTATCAATGAGTTGGCCGTCAGCCCCGGCACGCCGTAGGCCACGGCTTCGACGCCGTGCTTGCTGATGATGCGGTCCAGCAGCATGTCGAAATCACCGTCGCCGGAGGCCAGCACCACTTCGTCGACATGGGCGGCGGCGTCCATGATGTCGATGGTGATGCCCACGTCCCAGTCGCCCTTGGCCGAGCCGTCGCTGCGCTGGATGTAAGGCTTGAGCTTCACGGTAAAACCCAGGTTGCGCAGGATCTGCTGGAACTGCTGTTGCTTGCTGTCGCCACGGTCGATGGCATAGGCATACGCCTCGACAATCTGCCCGCGCTGGCTGATGTCAGCCCACAGCGCCGCGTAGTTGAAGTGACAGCCGTACGCCTGGCGCACGGTGTAGTAGAGGTTTTGTACATCGGCGAACACGGCTATCTTTTTCACCGCAAATCCTCATGACACGCGCATGGACCCCGGACTCAAGGGCCCGGAAAGGTTGCCAGTATGCCAGCCACAAGGGAGTTTCCGAGAAAAATCAGCCCGGGGCGACGAAGCGCCCCGGTTGAGTGTGGGTCAGACGAAGGAATCGTCGTCGCCAAAGGAGGAGGAGTCGTCGGAATAGTCGTTGTCGGCGAAGCTGTCGGAGGCGTTGTCGCTGCCCCAGCTGTCGTTGCCTGCATATTTCTGGTCGTCGTTGCCCCAGTTGCCGTTGTCGCTGGCCGGGGCCGGCTCTTCGCGGATGATCTCTTCAACCACTTGCGGTTGTTGCGAGTTGTGGCTGAACAGGCTGCTGATGCCTTCTGCCAGCATCACACCACCGGCCACGCCAGCTGCGGTTTTCAGGGCGCCGCCGAGGAAACCGCTGCCAATCGGCGCTGCGGGTGCCTGTTGGGGCTGCTGATAGTTCTGCTGGGGAGCACCGTAGTTCTGCTGCGGCGCAGGTTGCCCGCCAAACGACGGACGCGCCGGTTCACGCCAGCCACCGCCCGACGACGCAGGTGCGCTCTGGGTCGGCTGCGGGTCACGGGAACCGCCGCCGAAAATGCTCGACAGGAAACCGCCACTGCTCGGTGCAGGCTGCGCCGCCTGGGACCTGGCCTGTTGCAGTTGGTCCTGCAACTCCTGGATCTGCTGGGCCTGCTGCTTGTTCTGCGCATCGAGGCTCTTGATCGCGTGCTCTTGCACCAGAATCGACTGGGTCATGTAGTACGCAGCGGCCGGTTGGCGAGTGACGTGTTCCTTGATCCGCGCTTCAGCCTGGGCGTCGCGGGGGGCTGAGTCCGTTTCGGCTTGCTGCAACCGTGAAAACAGTCCGTCGATCAGGGTTTGTTCTTCGCTGTTCATGGCGACCTCGTTAGATTGCCGGTAGAAATCTTCGCCTTGCGCACGATGTGCAAGGTACAACCCAGTTATGGGGCTGTTGCTGATTGTTTCAATGGTCTTTACGCAAGGTTTACGTTTGCTTGCATCTGCTCATGATCGGTTAAAGTAACGCCCTTGCTTTTCGGCCTGTGAAGACCCTGATGAATCCGTTAGACGTATTGCGCGACTCCTTCTTCTTTTTCAAGCGCAACCTGGGCGCCATCGTGCAGTTGTGCCTGCCACTGGTGATCCTCGAAGCCCTGCTGCAACAGGTGCTCGACCACACGCTCGGCCCAGACGCGTTTCCCGGTTACAGCGTGGTGATCGGGCTGCTGGTGTACCCGCTGTACACCGGCGCACTGATCCTGTTCCTCGACGCCCGCACCCGGGGTGAATCGCCGCGCACCCTGGATGTGCTGGCCATGGCCCTGACCCTGTGGCCGCGCTTTGCCCTGCTGACGGCAATCAGCACGCTGCTGATCCTGCTGGGCCTGTCGCTGTATTTCCTGCCCGGCCTGTGGCTGATGGTGGTGCTGGCTTTCGCCGAATACCTGCTGGTGCTGCGGGGCATGTCGGCGCTGTCGGCCATGAAGGAAAGCCTGCGCCTGACCCGTGGGCATTTCTGGCGGATCCTGGTGTGCCTGCTGTGCGTGATGACCCCGCTGTGGTTGCTCAAGGGCGCCAGCGTGGCCGTCTATCCGGACCCGAACCCGCTGCTGGGCCTGCTGATCGACAGCGCACAAAGCTTCCTGCAACTGTTCACCAGCGTGGTGTTGTTCCGCCTGTTCATGTTGATTGGTGGCGACGCCGACGCGCGGTGATATGCTCCGGGCCTGTCCTGCAACGCCATAAGCCGAGCCGATGACCCGACTACTGCGCATTACCTTGGTGGGCCTGCTGATCCTCGCGGCCCTGCTGACCGGCTTGATCTACAGCCTGACCTGGCGCCCTGCCGACAAGGAAACCCTGCCCATCCGCTGCGTCGCGCCCCGTGCGCCGACCCTGCTGCCTGGGCAGGCGCTAAAGGTCATGACCTGGAACGTGCAGTACCTGGCGGGCAAGAACTACGTGTTCTGGTACGACACCCCGGACGGCAGCGGCCCGGACGACCGCCCGACCGTTGAAGACATGGCTTCAAGCCTCGACGAAGTGGCGCGGGTGATCCGCGACGAGCAGCCCGACATCCTGCTGTTGCAGGAAGTCGACGAAGGCGCCAAGCCTTCCAGCTACCAGGACCAACTGGCCTTGCTCCAGGAGCGCCTGGCCGACCTCTACCCGTGCAGCGCCCAGGCCTTCGACTGGAAAGCCGACTTCGTGCCCGACCTGCATATCTTCGGCAGCGTCGGTCGCAAGCTGGTGACCATGAGCCGCTACCAGATCGAACACGCCGAGCGCCTGCAATTGCCGGTAGCACGCGCCAACCTGATCAGCCGTCAGTTCCAGCCCAAGCCCGCGTTATTGCTGACCTACCTGCCGTTGAGCGATGGCGGCCAGTTGGCCGTGCTCAATACTCGCCTGGACGGCGCGGCCCCCGGGCACAACGCCGTGCTGGAACAGGTGCAGGCGACCGTCAAGCTGGTGGATAAATTCGAGAGCCGCGGCACGCCATGGCTGATGGGTGGGGATTTCAACCTGCTGCCGCTGGGACAGTTCCTGCGCCTGGACCCCGGCAAGCGCGGGCAATACTCGCCGGACAGTGAGCTGCACCTGCTGTGGGAAAAGTACCCGATGATCCCGAGCAACAGCCAATCCAGCGGGATTGACCGGGACCAGTGGCTGACGTATTTCCCGAATGACCCAACCGTAGAGGGGCCGGACCGTACGCTGGATTACCTGTTCCACAGCTCGCGCATCAAGAAGGTTGAGAGCAAGGTGCGCCAGAGCGATACGGTGCGTATCTCCAATCATTTGCCGGTGATTGCGCGGTTCCTGTTGCCCGCCGCGCAGTAAGCCACGCGGCGAAACAGTGTGGGAGCTGGCTTGTGTGGGAGCCGGGCTTGCCCGCGATGCAGGCACCTCGGTCTATCCGACAGACCGAGGTGATGCCATCGCAGGCAAGCCAGCTCCCAATTTAGATCTGCGATGTACTTACTTTCTCGGCTTGATCCGGGCAGTCGGTTCAGCAATCAACGGATCATCCGGCCAGTAATGCTTGGGATATCGCCCCTTCAAATCCTTCTTCACCTCGGCGTAAGTACTGCGCCAGAAGTTCGCCAGGTCCTGCGTCACCTGCACGGGCCGTCTGGCCGGCGACAACAGGTGCAGCTTGACCACCTGCCGCCCGCCGGCGATCCGCGGCGTATCCGCCAGCCCGAACAATTCCTGCAAGCGCACCGCCAGAATCGGCGGCTGCTCGCTGTAGTCCAGCCGCACCGACGAGCCCGACGGCACCTTCAGATGGTGCGGCGCCAGCTCGTCCAACCGCGCCGGCAACGGCCACGGCAGCAGGTTATGCAGGAAGCTGGAAATATCCAGATTGGCGAAATGGCTCAGGCGCGACACCTTGCCCAGGTAAGGCATCAACCAGTGTTCCAGGCTGGCAAGCAAGGCGCTGTCGCTGACATCCGGCCATTCACTGGCCTTGCCGCTATTCAGACCACGCAGCAGCATCACCCGCGCCTGCCATTGGCGCAGCTCCGGGGTCCAGGGCAGCAGTTCCAGGCCTTTGCGCCGCACCAGGTTGACCAGCGCCTGGCTGCGGGCGGATTCGTCGAGGCCGGTCAGCGGCTCGCGGCTGAGCACCAGTTCGCCGACCTTGCGCTGGCGTTCGGCCCGCAGCACGCCTTCGCGCTCATCCCAGTCAAGCTGGTCGACATTACGCACCTGCTCGGCCAACACCGAGTCGAACAGCGCCGGATCAAAATCCGCCGCGAGGTAAATCCGTTCTTCACGCTGGCCCTGGCGGCTGCCCAGATCGGCGATCACCAGCCAGGGTTGCTTCATCAGGCTGTCGGCTTCGGCGAACAACGCGGCACGGCCGTTGGCGAGGCGGTATTCGGCACCGCCCGCCCGCCGTTGCTGGGCGACGCGGTCCGGGTAGGCCAGCGCCAGCAACGCGCCGAGCCAGCGCGGATGATCGGGATCAGCCACCGGCTGCTCTGCCTTGCCTCTTAAATAGCCACGGTATTGCCGCGCCAGTTGGCGGGCACGCTGCACACCGCCCTGGGTGCCACGGGCCTTTTCTTCACCGGATAACAGGGCCAGGCGGCTGTGCAAATCCGCACCGGCACCACGCAGGATATCGCGCTCACCCAACAGTGCCGCCACGTCACAGGCCATGCTCGCCAGGCCCAGATCCTGACCACGCAGCAGCAAATGAGCGATTCGCGGGTGCGCCGGCAACCCGGCCATTTTCTGGCCGTGGGCGGTCAGCTTGGTATCGCTCAACGCTCCGAGGCGCTCGAGCAAATCCTGGGCCTGTGCATAAGCCGCGGTGGGCGGAACGTCGAGCCATACCAACTGAGTAGGCGCCACGCCCCAGCGACCCAATTGCAGGGCCAAACCGGAAAGATCCGCCGAGAGAATTTCCGCACTGGAATACGCCGCCAGCCCTTCATGCTGGTCCTCGGACCACAACCGATAACACACCCCCGACTCCAGTCGCCCTGCCCGGCCGGCACGCTGGGTGGCGCTGGCGCGGGAGATGCGCTGGGTGTCGAGACGGGTCATGCCGCTGCCCGGGTCGAAACGCGGGACCCGCGCCAACCCGGCGTCGATCACCACGCGCACGCCGTTGATGGTCAGGCTGGTCTCGGCAATGTTGGTGGCCAGCACCACTTTGCGCTTGCCGGCGGGCGCCGGGTCGATGGCGGCGCGTTGGGCGGCCAGGTCCAGTTCGCCGTGCAGCGGGCATAGCAGCACCTCGGGGTTATCGCCCAGCGCGTCAGCCAATTGCTGATTAACCCGACGAATCTCGGCCTGCCCCGGCAGGAACACCAGCACGCTGCCGGTTTCATCATGCAGGGCTTCAAGGATGGTCTGCACCAACCGTGGCTCGATAAATTCGCCGGGCTGGAATGGCCGGCCCCAGCGCATCTGCACCGGGTACATGCGCCCTTCGCTGCGCAGGATCGGCGCGTTGTCCAGCAACCCGGCCAGGCGTTCGCCTTCCAGGGTGGCGGACATCAGCAGGATCTTCAGTGGCTGCTCGTCGCGAAACAGGTCTCGACCATTGAGACTAAGGGCCAGCGCCAGATCGGCGTCCAGGCTGCGTTCGTGGAACTCGTCGAAGATCAACAAACCCACGCCGTCGAGTGCCGGGTCATCCTGCAGGCGCCGAGTGAGGATGCCTTCGGTGACTACTTCAATACGGGTGTTGGGGCCGACCTTACTGTCCAGGCGAATGCGGTAGCCAACGGTTTCGCCGACCTTTTCCCCCAGTTCGCTGGCCAGCCTTTCTGCCGCTGCACGGGCGGCCAGGCGGCGGGGCTCGAGCATCAGGATGGTTTGCCCGGCCAGCCAGGGTTCATTCAACAGCGCCAATGGCACCCGTGTGGTTTTACCGGCGCCGGGCGGTGCTTCGAGCACGGCTTCATGGCGCGTTGCCAGGGCGTCACGCAGGGCGGGTAAAACATCATCGATTGGCAACGAATTCATACTGGCTCCAAAGCAGAGCGGCGAGTATAACGGCGAACTGCCGGGTGTCGGTGGTGGTCTCAACGACACGGCCCCGTACTGACTGGAATGCGGTCAAAGGTGGGAGCGGGCTTGCCTGCGATAGCGGAGTGTCAGCCAACACACCTGAAACTGAACCACCGCCATCGCAGGCAAGCCAGCTCCCACACTTGATCATCGTCGCCTTGTAGACTGGCTTATAGTCATTTTCATTATGTTCAAGGAGAGTCCCATGCGTGTTGCTTCCCGTGTCATCGGCGGTGTTCTGGCCGTCACCCTGCTGAGCCAGTTGACGGCCTGCGGCTCGATTTTCTACCCCGACCGCCGGGGCCAGATCGACGGCAAGATCGACCCGGCAATTGCCGTGCTCGATGCGGTCGGCCTGCTGTTCTACGTGATCCCGGGCCTGATCGCCTTTGGTGTCGACTTCGCCACCGGCGCAATCTACTTCGAGCCGGGCAAGACCGCCCAGGTGGCCCCGGAAAAACTCCAGCAAGCCATCGGCGCCGACGGCAAGGTCGATAACGCCAAGCTGCAAACCATCATCCAGAAAGAAACTGGGCATAACCTGCCGCTGGACGACCCGCGCATGATCCAGTTCAAGGGCAGCGTGCAACAACTCGCCACCCTGGGCCTGCAACCCGCCGCTTAAGGACTGACCCGCCCCATGACCACCAGTCCCGAACACGCCCGGCTGTTGCGCCTGGCCACCCGCGCTTCCGTCGGCGTGGCCTGTGTGCTGATTGTGACCAAGGCCATCGCCTGGTGGCTCAGCGGCTCAGTGAGCATGCTCGCCGGGCTGACCGACTCGCTGCTCGACGGCGTTACCTCGCTGCTCAACTTGCTGGCCGTGCACTACGCGTTGCGCCCGGCCGATGACGATCATCGTTATGGCCATGGCAAGGCGGAATCCCTGTCGGGCATGGCCCAGGCGTTGTTCATCGCCGGCAGTGCGGTGTTGATCGCCTTCCAGGCGTTCCAGCGTTTGCAGCATCCGGAACCTGTGGGCGCGCCATGGCTGAGTATTGGCGTGATCGTTCTGTCCCTGGCGTTGACGGCGGCGCTGCTGATCCTGCAATACCGGGTGATCCGCGAAACCGGCTCCAACGCCATCCGCGCCGACTCGCTGCACTATCGCTCAGACATGATGCTCAACGGCAGCATCCTGGTGGCGCTGGTGCTGGCGGCGTTTGGTTTTCATCAGGTGGACGCCTGGTTCGGCCTGGGCATCGCGGCCTACATTTTGTGGAGCGCCATCCAGATCGCCCGGGAAAGTTTTTCGGTGCTGATGGACGAGGAACTGCCGCCGGATGTCAGCCAGCACATGCTGGAACTGGCGTGCAGCGTGCCCGGTGTATTGGGTGCCCATGACCTGCGCACACGGATTTCCGGCAGCCACTGGTTCGTGCAGTTGCACCTGGAGTTACCGGGGGAATTGAGTTTGTCCGTGGCCCACGGCATCAGCGACCAGGCCGCCGATGCCATCCACAACGCCTACCCGCGAGCCGAAGTGCTGGTGCACGCCGACCCGCAGGAAGTGGTCAAGGGCGAGAAGGCCTAGTACTGCACCTGATACCCGCGGCTGCTCAGGCAGTTGCCCTGGGCCTGGCGGTAGGTTTGCACCACGGCCGGGTCGGGGGCGTAGGTGACGGTCCTTGGGTCAAAGCCACTTTGCTGCACCGCCCAGCGATAGCAGTCGTAACCGTCCTGCTGGACCTGCGCCGGTGACTGGCCGTTGGCCGGGTAAGCCACCACGTCATAACCATTGCCCTGGGGCACGGGTTGCGGCGCTGGCGCGGCGGGTGGCGGCTGCACCACAACGTACTGCTGGCTGCTTTCTTCGTAGGTGTAATAGGCACCGGCGGCGAGGAAGAACAGCGCACTGCCCACCCACACTTCCCGCGCGTAGTCGGGCAGGTATTGCACGCGAATCCCGTAAGGTGGCGTCACGACGACATAGCGCGGGCCTTGTGGGCGATACCAGTAGCCACCCGAGAAGAAGTAGTCCTGCCCGCGATACGGTACGCGGTAATTGCGGTCGGGGAAGCGGTCGACGATGTAACCCGGACGGTATTGCGGGCCTGGGCCCCAGCCATTGCCGTGCCCGTCGGGGCGGCCTGGCCAGCGGTGATCGTTGGGGTGGTTATTGCCACCGCCGTTACCCCCGTTGAAGCCGGGCCGGCCCGGGCCACCCTGGCCGCCATTGCCGGCCTGCCAATGCTGGTTGCCGTCGTTGCGACGCGGGATGTCCTGGTAATTGCCCTGACGCGGTTCCTGGGTCTGGCGCACGGTATCCGGGCGACCCTGGATCGGCAGGTTATTGGCCGGCTGCGGCGCCGGGTGCGGCGGTTGCTGTTGATTGCCTTGCGGGCGACCTTGCCACTGGCCACCTCCGTTCGGGCGCTCAATGTTCTGGTTCTGCGGCCGTGGCTGATTGTTTTCGAAATGCTGATTCTGCGGACGCGGCTGATTGTTCTCGGGCCGAGGGGCTACAGGGCGCGGTTGACTATTTTGTGGTCGCGGTTGGTTGTTCTGCGGCCGAGGCTGATTATTGCCTGGATGCCCTTCCGGGCCTCTTTCATGCTGACCACCGCCTTCCTGGCGTGGCGGGTCGTCGGCCATCACTTGCGCACCAACGCTCATCATCAGCAAACCAACACCTGCCAAACGCCAGATGCGCTTCATGCTATTCCTCACTGCGGATTAGGGCCTACACGTAAGACTGGAAAACCGGGGCCCGGTTCTGCGAGAGGTTATCAGTCACGAGAAGTATTTTCGCAGGCAATAAAAAGGGGCGACCCGTCGGTCGCCCCTTGAGAACTTCGTCCTGGCTCAACGCTTTTGACGTTGGCTCACCTCACGCCGTCTTGTGGACAGTGTGCAGCCCGGGGGCCGGGGCAACCCTGTGGGGTTGGCGGCCGCAGCCGGCCTTATTGGCGGGCTGCAGTGGACTGTATGTCCGGGCAGTGATTCTGTTGATAACTCTACGCCTCGGCCTCGGGCAGATGATTGCGAAGATTGCGTCAATAAACAGTGCTTGCGCAATTTTTAACCCTGGATAGATAATTCACCGCAATAGTTACGACAAAGGCCAGCCCCATGAGCAAACTTGACCGATACGACCTGAGTATTTTGGCGGAATTGCAGCGCGACGCGAGGATCTCCAACCAGGAGTTGGCCGAGCGCATCGGCCTGTCGCCTTCGCCGTGCTCACGCCGGGTCAAGCAACTCGAAGACGACGGCTACATCGCCCGCCAGGTCGCCTTGCTCGACCGCAAGATGCTCGGCCTGAGTCTCACGGCCTACGTGCTGATCGGCATGGACCGACACACCCCCGAACGTTTCGAGAACTTCGAAGCGGCCATCCGCACCTTGCCGCAAGTGCTGGAATGCAGCCTGGTGACCGGGATGGACGCCGACTATCAGTTGAAAGTGGTGGTGCCAGACATGGATCACTACCAGAAGTTGCTGCTGGGCCACCTGACCCGCATCGAAGGCGTCACCAGCGTGCGTTCAAGCTTTGTGCTGAACCAGGTGCTCAACAGCACCGAGCTGCCGCTGACCCACCTGCGCACTTAAGACCAGCGCGGAACAAATGTGGGAGCGGGCTTGCTCGCGAATGCGGTGTGCCAGGCACCGAATGTGCTGACTGATCCTCCGCATTCGCGAGCAAGCCCGCTCCCACATTTTGACTGTGTTCCCGCAGGGTGGTAAGTCTGCGGCAGACCGACGCAGGTCAATGTCGCGCCGATTGCCCTGGCGTATAATCGGCGCCCTGCCCCAGCCGGAAACGACCCGATGAACTCGATTGATCCCGCCGTGTTTGAAGAATGGATGATGACCGGCCTGGTCAGCATCCTGATCATTTTCATGGGCTTTATCGTCTGGGACCTGGCGAAGAAATCCAAGGCCGGGCGCTTTGGCTCGATGATCCTGTTCTTCGTGCTGGGCCTGGGCGTTGCCGCGTTCATCATCAAGAGCGTGGTGATCGGCCTGATCGAGTCCGGCGCCTTATAAGCGCGCCGGCACTTCTTTCCATTGGCCTTGGTCCAGGCCGTCGATCGACCAGTCACCAATCCGCACCCGCACCAGACGCAGCGTCGGCAACCCCACTGCCGCCGTCATGCGCCGCACCTGGCGGTTACGCCCTTCACGAATCACCAACTCCAGCCAATGGGTCGGCACGCTTTTGCGAAACCGCACCGGCGGGTTACGTGGCCACAGTTGTGGCTCGTCCAGTTGCCGGGCTTCGGCGGGCAGGGTCATGCCGTCATTGAGCTCCACACCGTCGCGCAGGCGTTGCAGCTGTTCCTCGGTCGGTTCGCCTTCCACCTGCACCCAATAGGTTTTCGCCAGCTTGTGCTTGGGGTCCGCGATGCGCGCCTGCAATTGGCCGTCGTTGGTCAGCAGCAACAGGCCTTCACTGTCACGGTCCAGGCGCCCGGCCGGGTAAATGCCGGGGATGTCGATGAAATCCTTGAGGGTCGCCCGCCCGCCTTCATCGCTGAACTGGGTCAGCACATCGAAGGGTTTATTGAACAGGATCAACTTGGGCTCGGCCGGTGGCGCCTTGGCGACACGACGCGGGGCTGACGAAGTTTGCGGACTTTTCACACCAGGGCGGCGGGAAACAGGACGGGCAGGACGGGACATGGCAAAGAAACATCTAACGGTCAGGACCGACAATGCTAGTGGCCTGACCGTTAAATAACCATCCCAACCGTTTAGCGGAACGGCGGCTCGTCGAAGCTGCGCAGTTTGCGCGAGTGCAACGAGTTGAGTTCGGTGCGCAACAGATCCACCGCCTCGATGCCGATCTTCAAGTGCTGGCTGACCGCACGCTCGTAGAACGCGTTGGCCGATCCCGGCAGCTTGATCTCACTGTGCAGCGGTTTATCCGACACACATAACAACGTGCCGTACGGCACCCGCAGGCGGTAGCCCTGGGCGGCGATGGTACCGCTTTCCATGTCCACGGCCACGGCGCGGGACAGGTTGATCAGCGGACGTTCCTGGGCCCAGCGCAGCTCCCAGTTGCGGTCGTCGTAGGTCAGCACGGTGCCGGTGCGCAGGCGCTTTTTCAGCTCCTCGCCCTTCTCGCCGGTGACGTTGGCCGCGGCTTGCTGCAAGGCCATCTGCACTTCGGCCAGGGCCGGGATCGGAATGTTCGGCGGCACTACCCGGTCGAGAATCCCGTCGCGACGCATGTAGGCGTGAGCCAGCACGTAGTCACCGATGGTCTGGGATTGGCGCAGCCCGCCGCAGTGACCAATCATCAGCCAGCAATGCGGACGCAATACGGCGAGGTGGTCGGTGATGTTCTTGGCATTGGACGGGCCGACGCCGATGTTCACCAGGGTCACACCATGGCCGTCGCTGGCCTGCAAGTGGTAGGCCGGCATCTGATAACGGTGCCAGACCACGCCGGCAGCAATGGCAGACGCTTCGCCGTGGTCCATGCTCTTGTCGATGATCACATTGCCCGGCAGTACCATGCGGATAAAGCGCGGGTCGCTGCGCAACTGTTCCAGGCCATGCACGATGAACTGGTCAACGTAGCGGTGGTAGTTGGTCAGCAAAATCCACGGCTGCACATGGCGCCAGTCGCTGCCGGTGTAGTGCACCAGGCGGCGCAGGGAGAAGTCGACGCGGGCGGCATCGAACAATGCCAATGGTAGCGGGTCGGTGTTTTCCCAGTCGTACAGGCCGTCGGCGATGCCATCGGTGGCGGCAGACAGGTCGGTACTCGGGAACACCCGCGCCAGCGTGGCGGCAGTTACACCGGAGCCGGCCAGTTCGTCACCCTGCTCCACCACGTACGGGTAGGGAATGTTCTGCTGGCTGACGCCCACTTCCACCGTCACGGTGAAGTCGTGCATCAACGGCACCAGTTGCTCCAGCAGGTATTTGCGGAAGGCCGACGGATGGGTGACGGTGACGCTGTAGGTCCCCGGCAACTGAACCTTGGCATACGCCCGGGTGGTCTGTGGGACTTCGCCCTGCACCAGGTAGGTCAGGCGCAGTTCCGGGTAGCGAAACATCGCACGTTGTTCAGCGTCGGGTTCGACGCGGTCTTTGAGGTAGCGCTTGAGGGCTTGATTGAGCGCGCCGGTAGCACGCTCATGGAGAGCCGCCAGCCGATCCACGGCTTCTTCGGCGGTTTGAACGACAACAAAAGCTTCGGTCACGGTAAGCATCCTGTGTTCTGACTTGCAGGCCTTCATCTTGCCTGTATCCCTGGCGCACTGGAACACCGGAATTGGAATGCGATCAATAATGTGGGAGCGGCGGTGCGACGATTCGACTTGCTCGCGAAAGCGGTAGGTCAGCACATGTATTGGCTGATCCACCGCCTTCGCGAGCAAGCCCGCTCGCACATTTTGCCCGCATTCATTCAGAGGATTTGAGGTGTCGACCGGGCGACGATGGCCTCCACATCCACACCGCGCGGCAAGGTGCCATAGACCCGGCCCGACGACTCGCCCAGTCGGCTGGCGATAAAGCCATCACTCACACTGGCATTGCCCGCCTCCAGCAGCAGCTTGGCCTGCAACGCCACCGCAATGTCCTCGGTCAATTGCCGGGCACGGTATTGGATGTCCTGAGTGTCCATGAACGCCGACTTCAACTGCTCGATATGCCGCGCCAGGTGCTTGTGGCCATGACCAGCCCCCAGCTCGACAAACAGCGCCTCCAATACGCCCGGTTCTTTGGACAGGGCCCGCAGCACATCCAGGCACTGCACATTGCCGGAACCTTCCCACGTCGAGTTGACCGGCGCCTCACGGTACAAGCGCGGCAGGATACTGTCCTCGACATACCCCGCACCGCCCATGCACTCGGCGGCTTCGTTGATCATCGCGGGCGCGCGCTTGCAGATCCAGTACTTGCCCACCGCCGTCACCAGCCGGGCGAATTTGGCTTCCTGTTCGTTATCCAGATGGTCCAGCGCGCGCCCCATGCGCATGCTCAAGGCCAGGGACGCCTCGCTTTCCAGGGCCAGGTCGGCCAGTACGTTCTGCATCAACGGTTGCTCGCTGAGCACCCGGCCACCTACCAGGCGGTGAGCGCAATGATGGCTGGCCTGGGTCAGCGCCTGGCGCATCAGGGCGCTGGAGCCGACCATGCAATCGAAGCGGGTCATCGCCACCATCTCGATGATGGTCGGTACGCCGCGCCCTTCTTCACCGATCATCCAGGCCAGCGCGCCACGAAACTCCACTTCGCTGGAAGCGTTGGAGCAGTTGCCGAGCTTGTTTTTCAGGCGCTGGATGTAGAACTCGTTGCGGGTGTCATCCGGGCGGTGCCGGGGCAGCAGGAAACAGGTCAGGCCCTTGTCGGTCTGGGCCAGGGTGAGGAAGCCATCGCACATCGGCGCCGAACAGAACCACTTGTGCCCCACCAACTCATACGCCTGGCCCGGGCCGCCAGCGCCCACCGGGTAAGCGCGGGTGGTGTTGGCGCGCACGTCGGTGCCACCCTGTTTCTCGGTCATGGCCATGCCGATGGTGGCGCCGGCCTTGTGGGCGATGCCGACGTTGCGCGGGTCGTATTCGGTGGCGAGGATTTTCGGCAGCCAGGTTTCAGCCAGGTCTGGCTGCAGGCGCAGGGCCGGGACGCAGGCGAACGTCATGGTCAGCGGGCAGCCGGTGCCGGCTTCGGCCTGGCTGTGCAGGTAGGTCATCGCCGCGCGGGCCACATGGGCGCCGGATTGCGGATGGGCCCACGGCAACGACGGCAGGCCGTGCTCGACGGCGGTGCGCATCAGCTCGTGGTAGGCCGGATGAAACTCCACCAGGTCGATGCGATGGCCAAACCGGTCATGGCTGTTGAACACCGGTTTGTTCTGGTTGGCCAGGAACCCGGCTTCCATCAGCGGCCCGCCCGCCAGCGCACCATAGGTGTCGATGCGCTGCTCGGCCCAGCCGGCGCCGAAGCGCCGGGACCAGTCTTGCAGCGGCAAGTCGATACGGTACAGATTAGTGCCGTCCAGGGACGGTGGCTGGTTGGTGACGTCGTGGGTTTCGGCGAACTGGTGCAGGTGCATGACGGGCCTCCTGAAAAAAGGCCACGTTCATTGAGGCCTGAATTTCAGTTAAGCACCGTCACCCGGGTTAAAAAAGTGGCATAAACGCCTAATTGGCGGCGCTTTCACCCTCAACCATATGCAACAACCGCAGTTGCAGCACCCGTTGCAGGGCCTCGAAACGTACCGGCTTGGCCACTCGGTCGGTGATACCCACGCCGTGGCAGCGCTCGCGTTCCGGGGCTTGTAACGAGGTGCTCAAGGCGATCACCGGCAGCTCACCACAGCCGGGCAACGCACGGATCTGGCAGCACAGCGAAAAGCCGCCCTCGGGCACATCCAGCAACACTGCGTCGAAGCTTTGACTCTGCAGCAACGCCAGGGCGGCCGGCCCATTGTCGACGGTTTTCACCCGATAACCGAGCTTGAGCAACATGCCGCGCACCACCAGTTGCGCCACGCTGTTGTCGTCTACCAGCAGCACCGTGCACTCCTGCGGCGTGCGTTGCGCCTGCGGTACTCGCCGCACGGCAGCGGGTTCGGGCTGGACGGGGCTGACCGCAAGCTCCAGCTGGAAGCGACTGCCGCGCCGCGGCTCGGAATTGTGGGTGAGGCGCCCACCGAGCAACTCGATCAATTGCCGGCAGATCGCCAGGCCGATGCCCATGCCGCCGTATTGGCGAGTGGTCGAGCCATCGAGCTGGAAGAAGCGCTGATACAGGGTCGCCTCATCGAGGTAGGCGAAGCCGATGCCGGTGTCAGTGACAATGAAGGTCAGGCGCAGCGTTCCGTCCGCCTGGGGCACACCGACCACCCGCACACGCACCGAGCCCTCGTGGGTGAACTTGAAGGCATTGTCCAACAGGCAATCCAGGCACTGCGCCAGCTTGCCGGGATCACCGTTGATGCGGTCCGGCAGGTCTTCTGCCAGATCAATGGAGAACGCCAACCCTTTGTTCTGGGCGCTGGTCGCGAACTGCTGGCGCAAGGTGTCGAGCAGCCCACGCAGGCTGAACACTTGGGGTTGCGGGCTGAGGCGCCCGGCCTGCAATTCGGTGAGGGTGAGGATGCCGTTGACCATGCGCATCATCTCGCGGGCCGCACCGGAGGCGGTTTGATGGTACTGCGCGAGGTCGCCTGGCAGCGGCTCGGTCTGCATCAATTCCAGGGAGCCGATCACACCGTTCATCGGCGTGCGCAGCTCGTGGGTCAAGGTGGCGAGGAATTCATCCTTGAGCTGGTTGCTGTGGGCCAGTTGCGTGTTGAGCACTTCGAGTTTCTGGCTGGCGTCGAACAGGATTTGCGCCTGTTGCTCGCGCATCGAATTGATCCGGTCGGCCAGCGCCAGGGACAGCAAGGCCACTTCCAGTGCCGAGCCAATCTGGCTGGCGTACATCGTGAGGAACACATTGGGCAGGTAGCCCAGCACCATCATCGTATTGACTACACCGCCCAGCAGGAACGCGGTCCAGGCGATGATGAAGTATCGCGCCATGCGCTGGCCGCAATACCAGGCCTTGATGGCCGCGACGAAAATGGTCACGGTAAAGACCAGCGCCAGGGCGGTGGCCAGGCGCAGCGCCAGCGCATAACTGGTGAACAATGCCAGCACCATCACCACCCCGCCGCTGACCGCCAGGGCCAGCAACAGCCGGTTGATCCAGCGACTGTAAAGCGCGGTGTGCAGGAAACTGCGGGCAAACAGGCTGCCGAACAGCGCCGCCGAACCGATCAGGAAGGGCACCGCCGCGTTCGCCCACCACGGGTTATTCGGCCAGAAATACTGCACGGCGACGCCGTTCACCGACAGCTGATACAGGCCGAACGAGGCGATATAGAGGATGTAATAGAGGTAGCTGGTGTCGCGCACGCTCAGGTAGATGAACAGGTTGTAGATCAGCATGCCGAGCAACACGCCGTAGATCACACCCAGCACGTACAGGCGCAATGGCTGTTCTTCGAGGTACGCGGTGGTGGACCAGAGGGTCAGCGGTGCCTGGATCGAGCCCTGGCTTTGCAGGCGCAGGTACAGGGTTTCCTGCTGGCCAGGGACGAAGTCGAGCTTGAACAGGTAGTTGCTCTGGCGGATTTCGCGGCTGGAAAACGGCAGGATGCTGCCGGTGCGCGACACCAGTCGATAGTTGCCGACACTGTCAGGCTCGTACAGCTCCAGTTGGTTCAGCGGCGGGTAAGCCAGTTCCAGCAGCCAGCGGCGCGGGGCATCCGGGCGCTGTGCACGGTAATGCAAATCAACCTTGAGCCAGAACACCGAGCGCGAATAGCCGGCATTCAATGTGGCTTTGTCGTGGGTCTTGAAACGACTGGCGAGGACCGGCGAGCTGATATCGCCAATGGTCAGGGCGCCACTGGGGTCCTCAAGGACTTGCATCACTTGGCCCAGGGGCAACCGCGTGGTGGTCTCGTTGAACTCGACTGCGCCGGCCAGCATCGGCAGCCCGGTCAACAGTAACATCAGCAAATAGCGCATAGAGCCCCAGCGTGACCTGTCCGGTTATGTCAAAAGCCTCCATTCCTTTTGAGCAGACGTAAACCGGCGATACAGTTATTGGTTTGAATCCACTCTAGCATAGCCATTACAGGCCAAAAGACACCATTGAAATAATTTTTTGAAAGGCTCTAGAGCGGGCATTACAGGGCATTTGACCTGTATTTCACGATGATAGCAAACAGCCACTTCCGCCGTCCCCTCCGCTAAAAATTCAACCATCGCCCGACAGCCACCCAAAAAGCGTTTGGTGGTAAGCTCGCGCACCATGAATATCTACAGCTCTCGCCCCGTTGTCCTCTGTCTCTCCGGCCATGATCCCAGTGGTGGCGCCGGCTTGCAGGCAGATATCGAAGCCCTGCTCGCCCAGGGCTGTCATGCGGCCCCGGCCGTCACCGCGCTGACTGTGCAGAACACCGTCAACGTCAGCGATTTCCGCGTGCTGGATCGCGAGTGGGTGCTGGCCCAGGCCAACGCCGTGCTCGGTGACTCCGAAGTGGCCGCGGTGAAACTGGGCATGCTCGGTTCCCTGGAGATGGTCGACACCGTGGTCGAACTGCTCAAGGCGCACCCGCATCTGCCGGTGGTCTGCGACCCGGTGCTGCGCGCCGGCGGCGGCGGCAGCCTGGGCAAGGACGAGGTCGGCTACGCCATGCGCGAGCGGCTGTTGCCGCTGTCGTTGATCGCCACCCCCAACCTGCCTGAAGCACGCATCCTCGCCGAATTGCCCGAGGGCACGGCGGACGAATGCGCCGCGAAACTGCTGCCGTTCATCAAGCACCTGCTGATCACCGGCGGCCATGGCGACGAGCACGAAGTGCACAACCGCCTCTACAGCCGCGACGGCACGCGCCAGACCTTTACCTGCCAGCGCCTGCCCGGCAGCTATCACGGTTCGGGCTGCACCTTGGCCAGCGCGCTGGCCGGTCGGTTGGCACAAGGCGAAGGGTTGGTCAGCGCGGTGCAATCGGCCCTCAACTACACTTGGCGCACCCTGCGTGACGCTGAACAACTCGGCCAGGGGCAATTCGTGCCTCGTCGTCTGCCGTTGGATTTCTGCTCGTAACTCCAAGAGGCCTGCCCGATGAAACTACGTGGCCTTTATGCCATTACCGACAGCCAACTGTTGGCCGGCAAGTTCCTGGCCTACGTCGAAGCGGCGTTGGACGGTGGCGTGACCCTGCTGCAATACCGCGATAAAAGCAGCGACGAAGCGCGCCGCCTGCGGGAAGCCGAAAAACTGCGGGAGCTGTGCTCGCGCTACAAGACCCAACTGATCATCAACGATGACGCCGAACTGGCCGCACGCCTCGGCGTCGGCGTGCATCTGGGCCAGACCGACGGCCCGCTGACCCCGGCCCGTGCGCTGCTCGGTTCCAAGGCGATCATCGGCTCCACCTGCCACAGCCAGATCGAACTGGCCGAGCAGGCTGCCCGCGAAGGTGCCAGTTATGTCGCCTTCGGCCGCTTCTTCAATTCCAACACCAAGCCCGGCGCGCCGGCAGCCACCGTTGAACTGCTGGCCCAGGCCCGCACGCGGTTGCACCTGCCGATCTGCGTGATCGGCGGCATCACCCTGGAAAATGCCAAGCCGCTGGTGGCCCACGGTGCCGACTTGCTGGCAGTGGTCCACGGCCTGTTTGGTGCCGACAGCACCCAGGAAGTCACGCGCCGCGCCCGCGCTTTCAACGATCTTCTAAAATCTTGAATTCAGAGAACATGATCATGTCCCGTTCCGAAACCCTGTTTGCCAATGCCCAGAAACACATCCCCGGCGGTGTGAACTCTCCCGTGCGAGCGTTCAAGAGCGTTGGCGGCACCCCACTGTTCTTCAAGCATGCCGAAGGCGCCTACGTCACCGACGAAGATGACAAGCGCTACGTCGACTACGTGGGTTCGTGGGGCCCGATGATCCTCGGCCACAGCCATCCGGAAGTACTGGACGCGGTGCGCCAGCAGCTGCAACACGGCCTTTCCTATGGCGCACCGACCGCCATGGAAACCGAGATGGCTGACCTGGTGTGCTCCATCGTGCCCTCCATGGAGATGGTGCGGATGGTCAGCTCCGGCACCGAAGCCACCATGAGCGCGATTCGCCTGGCCCGTGGGTTTACCGGCCGCGACAGCATCATCAAGTTCGAAGGCTGCTACCACGGCCACTCCGACAGCCTGCTGGTCAAGGCCGGTTCCGGTGCGCTGACCCAAGGCGTACCGAGCTCCGCCGGGGTGCCGGCCGCGTTTGCCAAACATACCCTGACCCTGCCGTTCAACGACATCGCTGCCGTCGAGCAGATGCTCAGCGAAGTCGGCCAGGAAGTGGCGTGCATCATCGTCGAGCCGGTGGCCGGCAACATGAACTGCGTGCCGCCGGCGCCGGGCTTCCTGGAAGGCCTGCGGGAACAGTGCGACAAGCACGGCGTAGTGCTGATTTTTGATGAAGTGATGACCGGCTTCCGCGTTGCCCTCGGCGGCGCCCAGGCTTACTACGGCGTCACGCCGGACCTGAGCACCTTCGGCAAGATCATCGGCGGCGGCATGCCGGTGGGCTGCTTCGGCGGCAAGCGCGAAATCATGCAGCACATCGCGCCGCTGGGCCCGGTGTACCAGGCAGGCACCCTGTCGGGTAACCCGCTGGCCATGGCCGCCGGCCTGACCACCCTGCGCCTGATCAGCCGCCCGGGCTTCCATGCCGAGCTGACCGACTACACCACTCGCCTGCTGGACGGCCTGCAACAGCGCGCCGATGCCGCCGGCATTCCGTTCGTGACCACCCAGGCGGGCGGCATGTTCGGCCTGTACTTCAGCGGCGCCGACGACATCGTCACCTTCGACGACGTGATGGGCAGCGATGCCGACCTGTTCAAGCGCTTCTTCCACCTGATGCTGGAAGGGGGCGTGTACCTGGCACCGAGCGCCTTTGAGGCCGGCTTCACCTCGATCGCCCATGGCGACGCCGAGCTGAAACTGACCCTCGATGCTGCCGAACGCGCCTTCGCCGCCTTGAAATAAGCGGATCAAAAATCAGGCGCCGCCCCTGGCGGCGTCAGATTTGCTACTTTGCTTACAGACATTTCCGTCTTTTTTCGAGAATTCACCTGCAATCCGGCAGATAACTTGCCCACGCAGCAGAAAAACGAGTAAAGACTTTGTAAGCAGGTGCCTGCTTATTTCATAATGCGCGCTTATTGGATCCCCCCGTGGGTCCCGCGCCCCGTCAGAGGTAAGTCGATTCCCATGAAACGCACCGGCCGCACCCTGGTTCTGGGCTGCCTGTTGCTCCTTCAGCCGCTGCTGGCGTATGCCCAGGCAGGCGGCAACTCGTTGTTAATCCCAGCGATGGGTCGTTGCACCCTCAATACCCAGCCGGAAAGCCAGGCCGAGGCCCTGAGCGCGTGCCAGAAACAGGCCGATGGCGGGGATGCGCAGGCGCAATACGAGTTGGGCGAGTACTTCTACGACAGTAAAAACCCCGCACGCGACCTCAACAAAGCCTTGAGCTACTTCGAGAAAGCCTCGTTGCAGGGCCACGCGCAGGCGCAATTCCAGCTGGGCACCATGTTTTTCCACGGCGAAGGCGTACCGGCCAATAACGTCCAGGCGTACATCGTGCTGAAAATGGCGGCGGTGAACGGCGCCGAAGATGCACTGGACACGGCCGACGAAGTGGCCGAACACATGCAGCGCGACGAACTGGAAGTGGCTACCCAAGTGCTGGGACAGATTTTCCGCAACTACCTGCAGGAACTGCAGAGCGCAGATGGCAGCTCGCCGTTTTCGCCGCTGCCGGATCCTTCAAGGTGATAACAGATAACCCTGTCGATGCGCCTTCGGGCCAGCTACATGGGCAATCGTCATACCGGCACTCGCCATTCGCCGCACTGATCGAACATACAAAAGCCCTTCTCGGGTGCAAGCAACCGGTGTCACCCGATCAGTGATCGGATCGATAACTTCGGCGAGGATTTGCCCGGCCGCCAGGTAATCCCCCACCTTCGCGCAAAACACAATCAAGCCTCCCACTGGGCTCACCACCGGTTCTACTCCCGCCAACGGCGTTGGCGCATTCAGTAATGGCGGTAGCGGTGGTGCCTGGCCGTCAATGGCTCCCCGTTGAATCAAGTAGTCGATCAACGCCTGGCAATCCTGACGCGCCAGTCCGTGATCCACATCGGCAACACCCCGCAGCTCTACAGTCACAGCAAACCCCGGTGCCGAAAAGCGCCCGGGAAAACGCGCCTGCATGTGCGCCCAGAACAACGTAAAACACTCATCGAACGATTGCCCGCCGGCCTCTTTGGCCAAAAAACACGCCCTGGCTCCCAGGTAACGGGCCAAAGGCTCCACGTGCAACCAGAAATCCGGCGACAAATACAAATGCTGCACGGCCTCGAAATCGCAATGAAGGTCCAGCACGATATCGGCATCGCAAGCCAGCGTTTGCAGGGTCAAGCGCATGGATTGCAACTGTGTCGCCGGCTCCTGGCTGGCCAGTGTTTGCAGCAAGGCGCCACGGATCAGTTGCAGATTGGCGCCCGGTTCATCCGCCAACAGGGCTTCGACGCGATCACCGACCTGCTGGCTGACGTCGAGGAAGAAACGATTGAAGTTTTCCCGACTGTCGTTATCGAAGCGCCCCTGGGGCACATCCATCAACACTTGCTCCAACCCCAGCGGATTGGCCACCGGCACCACCACAACCGACCAACGCATCAACCCTGCTGCCTCCAGGTGCGCCAGCCGCTGCTTCAGATGCCATAAGACCAGCATGCCCGGCAGTTCATCGGCGTGCAGGGACGCCTGGATATAAACCTTGCCGGCTGCATTGGCCGGGCCGTAATGAAAACTGCGAATCTGTCGCGTCGTCCCCGGTACGACCTCCAACAACTCATGCACGTGGGTCTGCATTTCGATCTCCTATCGGGCCGCATCCAGAAAACGCAGCCAGCGCCGTTCAGCCAGGCGAAACAAACCTACCAAGGCAAAGGTAATGCACAGGTAAAGGGCTGCTGCGAAGCCGAATGATTCAAAGGTCAGGAAGGTTGCGGCGTTGGCATCCCGTGCCACTTTCAGGATATCCGGCACCGTGGCGGTGAACGCCAACGTGGTGGAATGCAACATGAAAATCACCTCATTGCTGTAGTAGGGCAATGAGCGGCGCAATGCGGATGGCATGATCAGGTGGACATACAGCTTCCAGCCGTCGAACCCCAGGGATCGGGCGGCTTCGACTTCACCACGAGGCATCGCCCGAATGGCGCCCGCGAGAATTTCCGTGGTGTAGGCGCCGGTATTCAGGGCAAATGCCAACAGCGTACAGTTCAGCGCCTCACGGAAAAACGCATCCAGCACGGGCTGTTCACGCACGGCGGCAATGCTGTAGATCCCGGTATAAAAGATCAGCAACTGGATATACAGCGGCGTGCCGCGAAACAGGTAGGTGAAGCATTGCACCGGCCAACGCAGCCAGCATCTGGATGACACCCTGGCGATGGACAAGGGCAGTGCCAGCAGTAGGCCAAGACACAGCGAGGCACTGGTCAGCCATAGGGTCATGGCCAGGCCGGTAAGTTGTTGACCGTCGGAATAGATGAACGGCCGCCAGTATTCCTGGATCAACTCGATCATGGTGACGACTCCTGCGCACCGACGCCGTAACGACGCGCCAGCCAGCGCAAGGCAAGGTTTGAAACGCTGCTGAGCAACAGGTAGATCGATGCGGCCATCAGCAAAAAGGCCAATAACTGCTGGCTACTTTTGCCCGCTACCTGGGCGACCTTGACCAAATCCGCCAAGCCAATGATCGACACCAGCGCAGTCGCCTTGAGTAAAACCATCCAGTTATTGCCCA
The DNA here is from genome assembly GCF_013385805.1 of Pseudomonas sp. C6002. Classification (NCBI taxonomy): domain Bacteria; kingdom Pseudomonadati; phylum Pseudomonadota; class Gammaproteobacteria; order Pseudomonadales; family Pseudomonadaceae; genus Pseudomonas; species Pseudomonas sp. C6002. The sequence continues at coordinate 59,178 of NZ_JACAPH010000029.1, forward strand.
GCCCCGGAAGGGCGAACCGCATCATTTGCGGGAATATCACGTGCACGAAGCCCTGACTGAAGGTCATGCCCAAGGCCTTGGCGGCCTGGAACTGGCCGCGAGGTACAGCCAGCAGGGCACCACGAAAGGTTTCGGTGAAATAGGCGCCGTAGATAAACCCCAAGGTGAGTACGCCTGCGCTGAATGGGTCGATTTCGATGTAGGCCATGCCCAGTTCCTGCGTCAGACGACTCAAACCGGTTTGCACCCCATAGAAAATCAACAGCATCAACAGCAGGTCGGGCACCCCGCGAATCAGAGTGGTGTAGAGCTGTGCACAGAGGCGCCAGGCCCTGACCCTGGACAGCTTGGCGCCAGCACCGAGCAGGCCGAACGCCAGCCCCAGCAGCAGTGACAGTAGCGCCAGTTGCAGCGTGACCCAGACACCGCCCAACAAGAGTGGCGCAAAACTGTCCAGGGTCGAGGTGAATTGAGTGAAGGTGGGCAACATGTTTGCGCTCTCGCTCGCCATTGAAGGACGGTCATTGACCGCTGAACATGTTCACACCCGGAAAGTACTGGTCTTGCAGCCGAGCGTAGGTACCCTCGGCGTGCAGTGCCGCGAGGCCCTTATCCAGCAGGGCTTTCAGGGCATGATTGCCCTTGGCGATGCCGATGGCGCTTTTGGAGGGCATCAATGCACTTTCGATCGGCGGCCCGAGGACGAACCCCGCACCCTGGGCTGTGCGCATAAATCCGCTTTGCGCTTGCTGTGCATCCTGCAATGAGGCTTGCAGCCGCCCTGCCACGAGATCGGCATACACCTGTTCCTGATCGGCATAAGCCACGATCTTTATGCCCTGCCCGGCGAGCACTTGGCGGGCATAGACTTCCTGGGTACTGCCTTGCAGATAGCCAACAGCCGTACCCTTGGCCAGCTCAGCGCCGGGGCGGAGCACCATGGCGGTGGGGCTGGAAAATACCTCCGAGGAGAAATCAATCACCTTTTCTCGTGCGGCGGTGACCGTCACTGAGGCGAGGATGGCGTCGATCTTGCCGGCATTCAGACTGGGAATCAGCCCGTCAAAATCACTTTCAACCCATTGGCAGCGAACACGCAACTGAGTGCAGAGGGCGTTACCGATATCAACTTCGAACCCCGTCAACGTGCCTTTGTTATCTTTATAGGCAAAAGGCGCGTAATTGGGATCAACACCAAAACGGATGACGGCATAGTCATTGGCAAACAGTGGGGTGTTTAATAAAAGAACAGCGAATAACATCAGGATTGTTTTTTTCATTATTGTATTCCTCGTTATTAAATAAACAGCAAGACTGACTACACCTCGATAAGCGGAATCTCTCGCCGGACCAATAAAGAATCAACGGGTGCATCAAACTCCCGTGCCATTCGATGCCCCGAATACACCGCCGCAGCAATCGTGCCGGGCGCCACGCAATCGCCGATCAACGTCAGCGTGCCGATCCCGGCCGCGCGCACCTGTTCGGGTGCGCTGTTCAACGCCTGATACAACGCCTGCTCAGGTTCGCGGGAAGTGACCAACAGCAAGGAAGCGGCGGGAATGAAGCGTGTCCGCTCGGTGTAGACGCACCCTGCGACAAGGCCTTCAGGCATACACCTGACCAACGTATGGGACGGGACGATCGTGACGTTCAGCTCCAGCAGGCGGCGCTGGATGCGGTGTTGCTCAAGGGTGTTGTGGGTCCAGGCCGCCACATCCGACGCCGGGGTGACGAATATCACTTGCACGCCCCGCGCCACCAGGTGCTCAGCCAATACGCTGCCCATGTAATAGTGATCGTCATCGAACAGCAGCACTGGTGACGCCGGCAGGACACCGGCCATCAAATCATCCGGCGTGATGACGGGCAGGCTTTCCAGGCCCGGTAACGGGCGACGCAGGGCTCGTCCCAACCCGTCCCGCCGCCAGCGGGAGCCGGTGGCGATAAATACATGCTCTGCGGCGAAGTCCAGGATGTCCTGGGCCTGCAATCGACTCTCCCGATAAATCTCAACCGACGCCAGGCGACTCAAGGCGTCCAACCGATAGTCGATTACCCGCCCCCAGCTCGCCAATCCTGGAAGCCGGGACTCCAGCGCCACCCGTCCGCCAAGGGTGCGCAAGCTGTCCACCAGCGCCACCTCCATGCCCCGAACGCCCAGTATCCGCGCGCACTCCAGCCCTGCGGGCCCTGCGCCGACCACCAGCGCCCGCCCAGGTTGAAGCGCACGATTGACCGACTCGGGGTGCCAACCGCGTCGCCACTCCTCGCCCATGGTCGGATTTTGCGTGCAGCGCAACGGCGTGCTCGTGTGGTCGCCACTGACACAGACATTGCAGCCAATGCACTCACGAATCTCGTCCGCTCGACCCTCTTCAATCTTCTTCGGCAAGAACGGGTCAGCAATCGAGGGGCGGGCCGCGCCAATCAAGTCCAGGACGCCACGGCGGACCAGCGAGACCATGGTGTCTGGCGAGGTGAACCGCCCGACGCCCACCACCGGCTTGCGGGTCAGAGCCTTCAGACCCGACAGGAAGGTCTCTTGATAACCCTCCGAGGCAAAGCGCGCCGTTACACTGTCGTTGGACCAATCGGCGACGTTGACGTCCCACAAATCCGGCAAGTCCGCCAGCATCGAGAATATTTCAGCGCCCTCTCCATCGCGAGACAGGCCGTCGACCCTCTGCTCGTCTACCGCCAGGCGTACCGCCACGGCACACCGATAACCCACCGCATCGCGGGTGTCTTCAATCAACTCGCGCAACAGCCGCACGCGGTTTTCCAGCACACCGCCATACTCATCAGTACGGCGGTTGTTGCGTGGCGTGAGGAAATGGAACGGCACGCCGAGGTCATGCCCGGCATAGACATAGATGATGTCAAACCCCGCGTCCCGCGCCCGCAGTGCGGCGGCACGGTGCATGGCGCGCAGTTGCTGGATATCGGCACGACTCATGGCCCGGGCCTGTACCGGGTCATAACCACGCACCGGCGTATTGGAGGGCGCCCAGGGAATCTCACGACTGTAGCGGTTGGGGGCCGAGTAACCATTGAATGCCAACTCTACGCCGGCCAGTGACCCGTGCTGGTGGACGGCCTCACACATTCGCGCGAGCGCCGGGATGTCGCGTTCATCCCACAAGCGCGCCTCTATGTAGGGAGAGAACTCGCTCAGCGGGCTGATCTCACATTCTTCAGTGCAGACTACGCCCCACCCACCTTCGGCTTTTATCCCGCGCATGCGTGCCATGGCGGAAGGATGCACATGGCCCATGCCATTGCAGTGGGGAACTTGATAAAAGCGGTTACGGGTGCGAACCGGGCCTATTTGTACCGGCTCAAACAAAATGTCATAACGAGGATCGCGCACAGGGCTACTCCCGAACAGATAAGTCCGTTGATGACTGCGTCATAAGAAATTCGGTGTTAACTAATGCCAGGCGATAAAACGCTAATACCCTTGTATTCCAGGGCAGAGCCTTTTTGATGGAGAGTTAATTAAAAAAGTGGAACTCACGTCCCATTGAAACAGGCTTTTTATTATTGATGTATTCATGGCGCCCTCTCTGCATAAACAAAATCTGCTGTTTTTTAAACAGAATGTCCATGCACGAGAGGCAAGAATCAGAAATACCCTACAAAATAGTTGAACGTCACTTCTCAGGCATCGGCATCGGAAACGGCATGACATTGCTCATGCCCCGGGCCTCGCTGATTTTCGGCGTGCCCAGGCGCTCGACTTCGTCGATGCGCACGATCGAATGCATCGGCACAAAACTGCGCACCACGCCTTCGAACTGAGCCTTGAGTTTTTCCTCGCCCGGGTCGACGACCAGCTGCGTGCGCTCGCCAAAGACGAACTCTTCCACTTCCAGGAAGCCCCACAGATCACTTTGATAGATCTGCTTGGCGTACATTTCGAACACCTGGCCCTGGTTAAGGAAAATCACCTTGTAGATTGGAGCTTCACGTTTGGTCATGGTGGGCGGGTAACACATCGGGGGATTTAAAAGAGGGCGCGAACTATAGCATGGCGTCCGATGCACAGTGCTAGGAACCTATCGGCATGCCCCCTATAATGCGCGGTTCTTTACCACCAGTTGACGATCCCCATGGCCAAGAAGCTTTACATCGAAACCCACGGTTGCCAGATGAACGAGTACGACAGCTCGCGCATGGTCGATCTGCTGGGTGAACATCAGGCCCTGGAAGTCACCGCTCGCGCTGAAGACGCCGATGTGATCCTGCTCAATACGTGCTCGATCCGCGAGCGGGCCCAGGACCGGGTCTACTCGCAGCTGGGCCGCTGGCGTGAACTGAAACTGGCCAACCCGGACATGGTGATCGCCGTCGGCGGTTGCGTGGCCAGCCAGGAAGGCGCCGCCATTCGCGACCGCGCACCGTACGTCGACGTGGTATTCGGCCCGCAGACCCTGCACCGCCTGCCGGAAATGATCGACGCCGCGCGCATCACCAAGCTGCCGCAAGTCGACGTCTCGTTCCCTGAAATCGAAAAATTCGACCATTTGCCCGAGCCGCGCATCGACGGCCCAAGCGCTTATGTGTCGGTAATGGAAGGCTGCAGCAAGTACTGCACCTTCTGCGTGGTGCCATACACCCGCGGCGAAGAAGTCAGCCGCCCGTTCGACGACGTGCTGGCAGAGATCATTCACCTGGCCGAGAACGGCGTGCGTGAAGTGACCCTGCTGGGACAGAACGTCAACGGCTACCGTGGCCAGACCCACGACGGGCGCCTGGCGGACCTCGCGGAGTTGATCCGCGTAGTGGCTGCCGTCGACGGGATCGAGCGGATTCGCTACACCACCTCGCACCCGCTGGAGTTCTCCGACAGCCTGATCCAGGCCCACGCCGAAGTGCCGGAGCTGGTCAAGCACCTGCACTTGCCGGTGCAATCGGGCTCGGACCGCATTCTCTCGGCGATGAAGCGCAACCACACCGCCCTGGAATACAAATCCAAATTGCGCAAATTGCGTGCGGCGGTGCCGGGGATCTGCATCAGCTCGGACTTTATCGTCGGCTTCCCAGGGGAAACCGAGAAAGATTTCCAGCAGACCATGAAGTTGATCGAAGACGTAGGCTTCGACTTCTCCTACTCCTTCGTCTACAGCCAGCGCCCGGGCACTCCGGCGGCTGACCTGCTCGACGAAACCCCGGAAGCGTTGAAGAAGGAGCGTTTGAACGCCCTGCAACATCGCCTCAACCAACAGGGTTTCGAGATCAGCCGACAGATGGTGGGCTCGACCCAGCGCATCCTGGTGACCGACTACTCGAAAAAAGACCCTGGCGAATTGCAGGGCCGGACCGAGAACAACCGGATCGTCAACTTCCGTTGTGATAATCCGACACTGATCGGGCAGTTCGCCGACGTGCACATCGACGCGGCACAACCGCACTCGCTGCGCGGTTCGCTGGTGTAACAATAATTCGGCCACCGGGAACCAATGTGGGAGCGGGCTTGCTCGCGAAGGCGGTGTATCAGGCAACGAACAGGCTGACTGCCCCATCGCATTCGCGAGCAAGCCCGCTCCCACATTAGAACGGTGCCAGCTTCGGGATATATAAGTGCTTTCGCACGCAGCCTGCTGGCGTTATCCTTGATTTCATCTTAATTGCCCCAGGGCGGCTAAAAACGACCTTGAACGCACCCATAGAACCACATCGTTTTCTCCTCGAGCCCTTTGAGGCTCGCCGTTTCGCCAATCTGTGCGGACAGTTCGACGAGCACCTGCGCCTGATCGAACAACGCCTGAGCATCGAGATCCGCAACCGCGGCAATCAATTCGAGCTGATTGGTGAACCCCAGCACACCACCTCGGCAGAAAACCTTCTGCGCCGCCTCTACCGGGAAACCAAAGGTAGCGAGCTGTCGCCGGAAACGGTGCACCTGTACCTGCAGGAATCCGCCGTGGAGGACCTGGCCAATAACCCGGTAGCCGAAGCCAGCGTCGCGTTGCGCACCAAGAAAGGCATGATTCGCCCTCGCGGCTTGAACCAGCAGCGCTACGTCAAGGAAATCCTGGGCAACGACATCAACTTCGGCATCGGCCCTGCCGGTACCGGCAAGACCTACCTGGCCGTGGCCTGCGCGGTCGACGCCCTGGAGCGTGAACAGGTGCGACGCATCCTGCTGGTGCGTCCGGCGGTGGAAGCCGGCGAGAAGCTGGGCTTTTTGCCCGGCGACTTGGCCCAGAAGATCGACCCGTACCTGCGCCCGCTCTACGACGCGCTCTACGAGATGCTCGGCTTCGAATACGTGGCCAAGCTGATCGAGCGTCAGGTGATCGAGATCGCTCCGCTGGCCTACATGCGCGGCCGCACGCTGAACAACAGCTTCATCATCCTCGACGAAAGCCAGAACACCACCGTTGAGCAGATGAAGATGTTCCTGACCCGGATCGGTTTCGGCTCCACCGCCGTGATCACCGGCGACGTCACCCAGGTCGACCTGCCCAAAGGCACCAAGTCGGGCCTGGCCCAGGTGATCGACGTACTCAAGGACGTGCCGGGGATCAGCTTCACGCACTTCATGCCCAAAGACGTGGTACGTCACCCGTTGGTGCAGCGCATTGTCGAAGCCTACGAGCGCTTCGAACACCGCGACGACCAACCGGCCAAGGACACTCGCCGCGATGCTTGAGCTTGACCTGCAGCTGGCCACCGAAGCGCCCGCCCCCAGCGAAGAACAGTTCCGCCAGTGGTGCACCCTGGCCCTGCGCCAGCGCACCGCCGACTCGGAGCTGACCATTCGCCTGGTGGACGAGCCCGAAGGCCGTGAACTGAATCACACCTGGCGACAAAAAGACTACGCGACCAACGTGCTGTCGTTTCCCGCCGACGTACCCGATGAGCTGCTGGATATCCCGTTGCTGGGCGACCTGGTGATCTGCGTCGAAGTGGTCGAGCGTGAAGCAAAGGAACAGGGCAAGGAACTTGAGGCCCATTGGGCCCATCTAGTCATCCACGGCTGCTTGCATCTCTTGGGTTACGACCATATAGACGATGACGAAGCCGAAGAAATGGAAGCACTGGAACGAACGTTGCTTGCAGAACTGGGTCATCGTGACCCGTATGCAGACGACGAAATTGCAACTACACCTAACTGAAACAATAAAGGATTTAGAGTAATCGCTATGAGCGAAGACCGATCGAGCAACGGGCAAAAGTCATGGCTGGGGAAACTCACCCAGGCCTTTGCCCACGAGCCGAAAAACCGCCAGGAGCTGCTGGAGCTGCTGCGCGAGGCGCATCAGAACAAGTTGCTGGACAGCGAAGCGCTGGCCATCGTCGAAGGCGCCATCCAGGTAGCTGACCTGCAAGTACGGGACATCATGGTTCCGCGCTCGCAGATGGTCAGCATCAAGGCGACCCAGACCCCTCGGGAATTCCTCCCGGCCGTGATCGACTCGGCGCACTCGCGCTACCCGGTGATCGGCGAAAGCCATGACGACGTCATGGGCGTCCTGCTGGCCAAGGACCTGCTGCCGCTGATCCTCAAGGAGAACGGCGACAGCTTCAACATCAAGGACCTGCTGCGTCCTGCCACCTTCGTCCCTGAATCCAAGCGCCTGAATGTGCTGTTGCGCGAATTTCGTGCGAACCACAATCACATGGCCATCGTGATTGACGAGTACGGCGGTGTGGCCGGCCTCGTGACCATCGAAGACGTGCTGGAACAGATCGTCGGTGACATCGAAGACGAACACGATGTGGAAGAAGACAGCTACATCAAGCCGCTGCCCAGCGGTGACTTCCTGGTCAAGGCCCTGACGCCGATCGAGAACTTCAACGAGTTCTTCGACAGCGAATTCTCCGACGATGAATTCGACACGGTTGGCGGCCTGGTGATGAGTGCGTTCGGGCACCTGCCCAAGCGTAACGAGACCACCGAGATCGGTGCCTATCGCTTCCGCATCCTGAATGCCGACAGCCGCCGTATTCACTTGATCCGTTTGACACCTATTGCCCGCTAAGGACTGACATGCGCCGTATGATTGCACCCGGCTGGCCCGGTAACTTGCTGGCCGTGGTGGCCGGCGCCATCACCACCCTGGCGCTGGCGCCGTTCGACCTCTGGCCGTTTGCGCTGGTGGCGGCCGGGTTCTTTTATGCGGGATTGCGTGAACTGACACCGCGCCAGGCCTTGTGGCGCGGCTGGTGTTTCGGTTTCGGCCTGTTTGGCGCCGGTACCAGCTGGATCTACTACAGCATTCACCACTTCGGCGGCGCTTCGGTGCTGCTGGCGGGCATGCTGATGCTGGCGTTTACGGCGGCCATTGCCTGGTTCTTTGCCCTGCCCGCCTGGCTGTGGGCGCGCTGGCTGCGCCGCAACGAAGCGCCACTGGCCGATGCCCTGGCCTTCGCGGCCTTGTGGGTTGGCCAGGAAGCGTTTCGCGGCTGGTTCCTCACCGGTTTTCCCTGGCTCTATTCCGGTTACAGCCAGCTCGACGGTCCTCTCACCGGCCTCGCGCCGCTGGGCGGGATGTGGCTGATATCCTTTGCCCTGGCGCTGACCGCCGCACTGATCTGCAACCTGCCGCGTCTGCTGGCGGCTAAGCGCAACCTGTTCATCGGTGCCGGCTTGCTGTTGTTGGTGGCGCCATGGGCCATCGGCCTGGCACTCAAGCATCATGCATGGACCACCCCCGCCGGCGCGCCGCTGACCGTGGCAGCCGTCCAGGGCAACGTCGAACAAAGCATGAAGTGGGACCCCGAGCAGCTCAATGCGCAGCTCGCGCTGTACCGCGACATGAGCTTCAGCTCCAAGCCTGTCGACCTGCTGGTATGGCCGGAAACCGCCGTGCCGGTGCTCAAGGAATCCGTCGAGGGCTACCTGGGCATGATGGGCAAGTTCGCTGCCGACCGGCACACCGCGCTGATCACCGGTGTACCGATCCGCCAGGAAGTGCATCACCACAAGCGCTTCTTCAACGGCATCACGGTGGTGGGCGAAGGCGACGGCACCTACCTGAAGCAGAAGCTGGTGCCGTTTGGCGAGTACGTGCCGCTGCAGGACATGTTGCGCGGCTTGATCGCGTTCTTTGACCTGCCGATGTCGGACTTCGCCCGCGGGCCGTCCGACCAGGCTTTGCTGCAAGCCAAGGGCTATCAGATTGCGCCGTTCATTTGCTATGAAGTGGTGTACCCGGAGTTCGCCGCCGGCCTGTCGGCCCGCAGCGATTTGTTGCTGACCATCAGCAACGACACCTGGTTCGGCCGCTCCATCGGCCCGCTGCAACATTTGCAGATGGCCCAGATGCGCGCCCTGGAAGCCGGGCGCTGGATGATCCGCGCCACCAACAACGGCGTCACTGGCCTGATCAACCCGTACGGGCAGATCACCGTGCAGATCCCGCAGTTTGAACGCGGGATTCTCTACGGCGAGGTCGTGCCGATGCACAACCTCACGCCTTACCTGGAATGGCGTTCGTGGCCGTTGATCATCCTGTGCCTTGGCCTGTTTGGCTGGGCGCTGTTGGCGGGCCGGATGTCGAAAACGGTTTAACAGAAATACTCGGACAACAATGTGGGAGCGGGCTTGCTCGCGAATGCGATCTGTCAGTTAAAGCACCAGTGACTGACACACTGCATTCGCGAGCAAGCCCGCTCCCACATTTGACCTGCGGTATTACCTGTAAAACATCCGGTAACCTACCTGCCCCACCGCTTCATTCAGCAACTGCCCGCTCTGCCATACCGACTTGAACTCCGGCATCCAGCCACCCAATGGCCGGGCATTGTCCAAACCAAGAAACCCCACTGGCGCCGGAACAACCGTGAACCCGGCCTTTTCGAAGCTCCAGCGCGAGCGCGGCATATGCCAGGCCTGAGTCACGACCACCACACGCTTGATCCCCTGCGGCAGCAGAATCTCGGCACTCATCTGCGCGTTTTCCCACGTGGTACGGCTGCGCTCTTCCTTCCAGCGCACGCTCACGCCAAAGTCATCCTGCATCGATACCGCCATCAACTCCGCCTCGCTGGGCGGTGTGCCGTAGTGCAAGCCGCCGGTGGTCAGCACCGGCAAGCCCGAAGCCTTGGCCAGGCGGGCTGCATAGCGCTGGCGCTCAAGGCCGATACCCGTCGGCTGATCGGAGCCCCACGCCGGATCCCCGCGCTCACGCCCCGAGCCCAACACCACGATGGCATCAGCCCGCTGCGCCAGGGTCGCCCATTCATCACGGGCCAGAGGCGGCTCGGTCTCCAGGGCCTTTGCGCCCCATTGAACCGCCACCGGCAGGCTCATCAGCCACATCCCGCCAAACCCCAGGGCAAAGCACACGGCCGCCAGCCGCGGTCGGCTGCGACGAAACCACCAGGCAAGGGCCAGCAACAGCAACAGGATGCCGGGCGGCAACAACAATTGTTTAATGAAATAGCGAATAGGCATCGGGCATCTCCAAAGATGCCCGAAGCCTAAGGTGTAACGGGGTTAAGCGACAATCTTTACAGGAACAGACGCTGAGAAGGCTACAGATCACTAACGCGGTACTTCACTTGAAACGCACGGACCGGAGTTTTTCCGGGCTGCGACCGGCCGAAAAATCCTTGAGCCATACCACCTTGGCCGATCGCGAAAACTCCTGGGCTGGCGGGGAGGCCATGCCATGGGACGCGCGATGCTCATTCAATTCCAGATACACCCTGATCACGTCCAGCTCTGCCTGGCTCAAGCCACGCAGTTCCAACTCCAGAGGCCGTTCATCACACAATCGGCCTGCGGTTTTTGCTGCATCCAGTGCTCGACCCAAACGGTCGATCAGTCCTTCGTACACCTGCGGTTTCGTTAAAGTTCGCTGCGAATCAACCATCCCTCACCTCATTGAAGATAAGACTCACTCCCCACTAAACAGCGTAGTCCTGCTTGCCCTGCCTGCCTGGCGCCGCGACCAACGGCCTCGGCGGCGCAATCAGGGTTTCCCTCGATAGAGTGGGGTCATGTATGCTACGGCGCTTCCTGTAACTCCACTTCCCGCAGGGTTTGGGCACGGACGCGCCGCTTTTTGGTGTCGATCAACCTGAACGTTGCACCGAAGAGGATTAGGCCACCCCTATTCAGTTCAAAAGTAGCCATGCACGAACAATATCAGCCCCGTGAAATAGAAAATGCCGCCCAGTCGTTCTGGGATGAGCAAAAGTCCTTTGAAGTCAGTGAACAGCCAGGCAAGGAGACTTTCTATTGCCTATCGATGTTCCCTTACCCCAGCGGCAAGCTACACATGGGGCATGTGCGCAACTACACCATCGGCGACGTCATCTCCCGCTACCAGCGCATGCTGGGCAAGAACGTCCTGCAACCCATGGGTTGGGACGCCTTCGGCATGCCGGCGGAAAACGCCGCGATGAAGAACAACGTAGCGCCCGCCAAGTGGACCTACGAAAACATCGCCTACATGAAGACCCAGCTGCGCAGCCTGGGCCTGGCGGTGGACTGGTCCCGCGAGGTGACCACCTGCAAGCCTGATTACTACCGCTGGGAACAATGGCTGTTCACTCGCCTGTTCGAAAAAGGCGTGATCTACAAGAAGAGCGGCACCGTGAACTGGGACCCGGTGGACCAGACCGTGCTGGCCAACGAACAAGTGATCGACGGCCGCGGCTGGCGTTCCGGCGCGCTGATCGAAAAGCGCGAAATCCCGATGTACTACTTCAAGATCACCGCCTACGCGGATGAACTCTTGTCGAGCCTCGATGATTTGCCGGGCTGGCCCGAGCAGGTCAAGACCATGCAACGCAACTGGATCGGCAAGTCCCGTGGCATGGAAGTGCAGTTCCCCTACAACGTCGACTCCATCGGCGCAGAAGGTGTACTGAAAGTCTTCACCACCCGTCCGGACACCCTGATGGGCGCGACCTACGTCGCCGTGGCCGCCGAACACCCGCTGGCCACCCAGGCTGCACAGAACAACCCCGAGCTGCAGGCGTTCATCGCCGAATGCAAGGGCGGCAGCGTCGCCGAAGCCGACGTCGCCACCCAGGAGAAAAAGGGCCTGCCGACCTCGTTGTTCGTCGAGCACCCATTGACCGGCGAGAAGCTGCCGGTGTGGGTCGCCAACTACGTGCTGATGCACTACGGTGATGGCGCAGTAATGGCTGTGCCGGCCCACGACGAGCGCGATTTCGAATTTGCCGTCAAGTACAACCTGCCGATCAAGTCCGTGGTGCGCACCAGTTCGGGCGACACCAACCCGGCTCCGTGGCAGGACGCGTACAACGAACACGGCACACTGATCAATTCCGGCGAGTTCGACGGCCTGGATTTCGAAGGCGCCTTCGACGCCATCGAAGTCGCGCTGATCAAGAAAAACCTCGGTGCCTCGCGCACCCAGTTCCGCCTGCGTGACTGGGGCATCAGCCGCCAGCGCTACTGGGGCTGCCCGATCCCGATCATCCACTGCGAAACCTGCGGTGACGTGCCGGTACCGGAAGACCAACTGCCGGTCGTATTGCCCGAAGACGTGGTGCCGGACGGTGCTGGCTCGCCATTGGCGCGCATGCCCGAATTCTACGAGTGCACCTGCCCGAACTGCGGTGCCCCGGCCAAACGCGAAACCGACACCATGGACACCTTCGTGGAGTCTTCGTGGTACTACGCCCGCTACGCCTCGCCGCACTATGAAGGCGGCCTGGTGGAAAAATCCGCGGCCGACCACTGGCTGCCGGTAGACCAGTACATCGGCGGTATCGAACACGCCATCCTTCACCTGCTGTACGCGCGCTTCTTCCACAAGCTGATGCGTGATGAAGGCCTGGTGAGTTCCGACGAGCCGTTCAAGAACCTGCTGACCCAGGGCATGGTGATTGCCGAGACTTATTACCGCCGCGAAGCCAATGGCGCCTACACCTGGTTCAACCCGGCAGATGTCGAGCTGGAGCGTGACAGCAAGGCCAAGGTGATCAGCGCCAAGCTGAAATCCGACGGCCTGCCGGTGGAAATCGGCGGCACCGAGAAGATGGCCAAGTCGAAGAACAACGGCGTCGACCCACAGTCGATGATCGACCAGTTCGGCGCGGACACCTGCCGCCTGTTCATGATGTTCGCCTCGCCGCCTGACATGAGCGCGGAATGGTCGGACTCCGGCGTCGAAGGTTCGCATCGCTTCCTCAAGCGCGTCTGGCGCCTGGCGCACGCCCATGTCAGCCAAGGCTTGCCGGGCAAGCTGGACGTGGCGGCCCTGAGCGATGAGCAAAAAGTCATTCGCCGCAGCACCCACCTGGCCATCAAGCACGCCAGCCAGGACGTGGGCCAGCACCACAAATTCAACACCGCCATCGCCCAGGTGATGACGCTGATGAACGTGCTGGAGAAAGCGCCGCAGGCCACCGAACAGGACCGCGCACTGGTACAGGAAGGCCTGGAAACGGTCACCCTGCTGCTGGCGCCGATCACGCCGCACATCAGCCACGAACTGTGGAACCAGTTGGGCCACAGCGGTGCCGTCATCGATGCCGGCTGGCCGGTACAGGATGACAGCGCCCTGGTACAGGACACGCTGCAACTGGTGATTCAGGTCAACGGCAAGCTGCGTGGCCAGATCGATATGCCGGCCAGCGCCAGCCGTGAAGACGTCGAAGCCGCCGCCCGTATCAATGAGAACGTGCTGCGCTTCACCGAAGGCCTGACGATCCGCAAAGTGATCGTGGTGCCCGGCAAACTGGTCAATATCGTCGCTAGCTAATCGGATCGGGCGCCGAGGGAATAACCCTGGCGCCGAACAAAACCTCCAGGGCCTCGATAAGGCCCACATGGTTTCAAGGGGAGCATCAAAATGATCAAACGCAATCTGCTGGTTATGGGCCTTGCCGTGCTGCTGAGCGCTTGCGGCTTCCAGCTGCGCGGCACCGGCACCACCGAACTGGCGATCAAGGAACTGGACGTCACCGCCCGCAACTCCTACGGCGAGACAGTGCAACAGCTGCGCCAGGTCCTGGAAAACAGTGGCGTCAAAGTCTATTCAGGCGCGGCTTACAAACTGAACCTGGTGGATGAAAAAGAAGAGCAGCGCAGCCTCAGCTACGCCAGCGCCGGGCGTGCTTCGGACATTGAGCTGAGCACCACGCTCTTCTTCGAAATCCAGGGCCATGACCACCTGCCGCTGATGGGCGACAAGATCCAGATACAGAAAGTCGTGAGCCACGACGGCAACAACCTGGTGGGTTCGGACTCCGAAACCATCCAGGTGCGCAAGGAAATGCGTCGCGAACTGGTGCAGCGCATGGTCCTGCGCCTGCAACTGATCACGCCGGAGCAACTGGATAAGCTGCAGCAAACCGCGGATGCCAAGGCCAAGGCAGATGCCGATGCGCTGAAAGCGGCGCAAGAGTATGAAGACAGCCAACCTAAACAGTCGCCTGTCGAAGTTCCTGTCGAGTAAGCCAGACGGGGCGCCCCAGGCGCCCTGTTCACCCTGCCTATGAAACTCGCCCCCGCCCAACTCGCCAAGCACCTGCAAGGCAGCCTTGCGCCCGTCTACATCGTCAGCGGTGATGACCCGCTGCTGTGCCAGGAGGCTGCGGACGCAATTCGCACCGCAGCCCGCCAACAGGGCTTCGATGAACGCCAGGTATTCAGCGCCGACGCCAGTTTCGACTGGGGTACGCTGCTGCAAGCCGGGGCGAGCATGTCGCTGTTCGCCGAAAAACGCCTGCTGGAACTGCGCCTGCCTTCGGGCAAGCCCGGCGACAAAGGCGCGGCGGCTTTGATGGAATACTGCGCACGCCCTGCCGAAGACACGCTGCTGCTGATCAGCCTGCCCAAGCTTGATGGCAGTGCGCAGAAAACCAAGTGGGGCAAGGCGCTGGTGGAAGGTGGCCAGACTCAGTTCATACAGATCTGGCCGGTGGACAGCAGCCAACTGCCGCAGTGGATTCGTCAGCGCCTGTCGCAATCCGGGCTGAGTGCCAGCCAGGATGCGGTGGAGCTGATCGCGGCGCGGGTGGAAGGCAACCTGTTGGCCGCCGCCCAGGAAATCGAAAAGCTCAAGCTGATGGCCGAGGGTGGCCAGATCACCGTCGAAACCGTACAAGGCGCCGTGGCGGACAGCGCGCGCTTTGACGTATTTGGCCTGGTGGATGCGATCCTCAACGGCGAACCCGCCCACGCCCTGCGCATGCTCGAAGGGCTGCGCGGCGAAGGCGTCGAGCCGCCGGTGATTCTCTGGGCCCTGGCGCGAGAATTACGGCTGCTGGCCAATATTGCCCTGCAGTACAGCCAGGGCATCCCACTGGACAAGGCCTTCAGCCAGGCGCGGCCACCGGTATGGGACAAGCGCAAACCACTGATCAGCAAAGCCCTGCAACGGCACTCGGCGCAACGCTGGGCGCAATTGCTGCTGGAAGCCCAGCGCATTGACGCGCAGATCAAGGGGCAGGCGGCTGGATCGCCGTGGATGAGCCTGAGTCGTTTGTCACTTTTGATGTCAGGACAGCGCTTGGCGCTGCCTGCTGAATAGTCCTACGTATCGCTGGGCTGGACAGAATCCAAACTTCGGCAGATGATTTGCACCGCATCATCAACCTGCCAGAGAGTACCCATCATGAGCAAAAAGCCATCCAAGCATGGCCCCAACAAGGCCAAATCCATCATCGCCCAGCCGTTGTTCCGCAGTCGCCAGGAACGAGCCGGCAAAGGCAAAGGCAGCTACCGCCGCGAAGCCTTCCAGTCTAATAGCTGGGAGGCTTCTTACTTTCTGGCTGCCTGAAGGCAAGCGCCCCTCCGGCATGATAAGGTCTGTACCTGATTCGTATTCCCTGGACCTGTGCATGCCCTCTAGTCTTTCCCGTCGTTGGCACCTTCGCCAACTGATCGCTGCCTCCAGCCTCATTCTGTTAGTCGCCTGCGCGGAAAAACCCACCGCTGCCGATGCCCAACCCCTGCCCCCGCTCCAGACTGCACCGGTAGCTGCGCCTGCCGTCGTTGCGCCACTGGTGGCAGACAATCTTGATATCCAGCCGACCCAGACCTTTGCCGAATGGCAGGCGGGGTTTCGCGTGGAAGCCTTGAAGGCCGGTATCACGCCGCAGGTTTTCGACACGGCCTTTGCCAATGTCGTACCCGACATGGCGGTGATCCGCGCCGACCGCAGCCAGCCGGAGTTCTCCCGCCCGGTATGGGAATACCTCGATGGCGCGCTGTCGCCGCTGCGGGTGCGCAATGGCCAGTCGCTGCTGGTGAAGTATGCCGACATTCTGCAACGCATTGAGGACCGTTACGGCGTCGACCGCCAGGCGCTGGTCTCGGTGTGGGGCATGGAGAGTAACTTCGGCCAATTCCAAGGCAACAACTCGGTGATCCGCTCACTGGCGACCCTGGCCTATGAAGGCCGTCGCCCGGCCTTCGCCCAGGCGCAGCTGCTGGCGGCGCTGCAAATCATCCAGCATGGCGATATCGCCGCCGACCAGATGAAAGGCTCCTGGGCCGGGGCCATGGGCCAGACCCAGTTCATCCCGACCACCTATAACACCCACGCCGTAGACTTCGACGGTGACGGCCGCCGCGATATCTGGAACAGCCCGGCCGACGCCCTCGCCTCCACCGCGCACTACCTGCAAAGCTCCGGCTGGCAGAAAGGCCAGCCCTGGGGCTTCGAGGTGCAGCAACTGCCGTTGAATTTTGATTACGCCCTGGCCGATGGCAGCGTACGCAAGACCGTTGGCGAGTGGCTGAAACTGGGAATCCAGGTGCCGCCGGGCGCCAGTGTCCCGGCCAACGTCGACCAGCTTTCCGCCGCCCTGTTGCTGCCGGCCGGCTATCGTGGCCCGGCGTTCCTGGTGCTGGATAACTTCCGCGCGATCCTCAAGTACAACAACTCGTCGTCCTACGCGTTGGCAGTTGGCTTGTTGTCGGAACGCTTCGGGGGCGGTGGCTTGATTCGTGGGAGCTGGCCGAAAGATGAACTGCCGTTGACTCGCTCGCAGCGAATTGACTTGCAGACGGTGCTCAGTGCCAATGGTTACGACGCAGGCAACCCGGACGGGATCATCGGTGCGAATACCCGCAAGGCGATTCGTGCCGCGCAGCAGTCCCTGGGCTGGCCGGCGGATGGGTATCCGACGGTGAAGTTGCTGGAGTCGCTGCAAAGCCGATAGATCGGCGTATGGCTGCTACCGCATTCGCGAGCAAGCCCGCTCCCACATTTTGACCGTGCACTTCCTGAAGGAACGCGATCGAAATGTGGGAGCGGGATTGCTCGCGAAGAGGCCTTTATCGGCGCTACAAAGTTCAGGCCTTAAACACCACATCCTGTTCCAACACCAACCGCTTCTCCCCCGCATCCAGCCGCACCCTGGCGCCCAACGGCAAGGTCAGGTTCGGGTTGCAGTGCCCGCTGCGCCAGCCGGACAGCACAGGAATGCACAACGGCTCGAAGGTCTGCTTCAGCAAGCGCTCAAGCGCAAGGCTATCAACCCCAGCCACATCCCCCACCACCACGCCCGACACCTGGGCCAGCTTGCCCGCCAGGCGCAAATGGGTGAGCAACCGGTCAATGCGGTACAACGGCTCGTTCACATCTTCGATAAACAGAATGATGCCCTCGGCATCAATCTCGTAAGCCGTGCCCATCACTGCTGCGATCATCGATAGATTGCCGCCCAGCAGCCGCCCACAGGCGATGCCTGGCTCGACGGTGGTCAGCGGGTAGGCCACAGGGTGAGCCAGCTGGCTACCGGCTTTCACTTGCCCACGCAGCATGCTGAACAGCGACGACTCGGTAGGCTGTTGCTTTTCACCTAACAGGTCAGCGTTGAACATCGGACCATGGAAGGTGACGAAACCGGCGTACCGGTTGATCGCCAGGTGCAGGGCGGTGATATCGCTGTAGCCTACGAATGGCTTGGGGTTGGCCCGGAGCAGGTCAAAGTCCAGGCGGTCCAGCAGGCGTGGCGTGCCATAGCCGCCGCGCAGGCAGAAAATCGCGTCGATGGTCGAGTCGGCGAACGCCGCGTGCAGGTCATCAAGGCGTACCTCATCACTGCCGGCCAGATAGCCATCACGCTGGCTCACGCCCGGAAAGATCCGCAGTGTGTAGCCCCGGGCGCGCATCCATTGCGTGGCCGTGTCGATATCCAGCTCGGCCGGCCCGGCAGGGGCAATCAGCCCGATCACGCCTTCGGCGCGCAGCGCAGGTACCGCACAAGTGGTCAATTGAGTCGTCATCCATGGTTCTCCTCGCGTGGATTGCCCAAGGCACTCTAAACAGCAATGGTTGCAAACAGAAGAGGAAGAGTCAGTAGCAAATGTGGGAGCGGGCCTGGGGGGGAGCGGGCTTGCTCGCGAAGACGGTCAGTCAGTCACCGGACAGGTCAACTGATCCAACGCATTCGCGAACAAGCCCGCTCCCACTCAAGCCGGCTCCCACATGGGTCCTGCAGTGTCCGGCGTTCCGCGTATCAGGACACCAGGCTGGCCTTGACCAGTTTCGCCTGCTCGTCGGCGTGGTACGAGGAACGTACCAGCGGGCCGGAAGCGACGTTCTTGAAGCCCATCTTGTAGCCTTCTTCGGCAAACCAGGCGAACACATCCGGGTGCACGAAACGCTGTACCGGCAAGTGGCTGCGGGACGGCTGCAGGTACTGGCCGAGGGTCAGCATGTCGATGTCGTGTTCGCGCATGCGCTTCATGACTTCGATGACTTCTTCGTCGGTTTCGCCCAGGCCCAGCATCAGGCCGGATTTGGTCGGAATGTGCGGCATCATCTGCTTGAACTTCTGCAGCAGGGTCAGCGACCACTGGTAGTCCGAACCCGGGCGCGCAGCCTTGTACAGGCGCGGTACGGTTTCCAGGTTGTGGTTGAACACATCCGGCGGCTCGGCGGCGGTGATTTCCAGCGCCACGTCCATACGGCCACGGTAGTCCGGCACCAGGGTCTCGAGCATCACGTTCGGCGACAGCTTGCGGATCTCGCGGATGCAGTCGGCAAAGTGCTGGGCACCGCCGTCACGCAGGTCGTCGCGGTCTACCGAAGTAATCACGACATACTTGAGTTTCAGGTCGGCGATGGCGATGGCCAGGCTTTCCGGCTCGTTGACGTCCAGTGGCTTCGGCCGGCCGTGGCCAACGTCGCAGAACGGGCAACGACGGGTGCAGATGTCACCCATGATCATGAAGGTCGCGGTGCCACCGGAGAAGCACTCGCCCAGGTTCGGGCAGGACGCCTCTTCGCACACGCTGTGCAGCTTGTGTTTGCGCAGCAGGGCCTTGATGCGGTCGACTTCCGGCGAAACCGGGATACGCACGCGAATCCAGTCAGGCTTTTTCGGCAGTTCGGTGGTCGGAATGATCTTCACCGGGATGCGTGCAACCTTCTCGGCGCCGCGCAGCTTGACGCCGGCTTCTACCTTGGCACGCGGGGCCGGACGCTCGGTAACATCCAGCGTCGGGATCATGGTTTGCACTGCATCAGTAGTCATAATCAGTCGATTCCGCCCGTTAGGGTCGTCTGCTCAGCATAGTCGAGGTGTTTGACGAGCTGCGCGCGCAGCCGGGCACTTACCTCGGCAAATTCTAGTGGTGTTGCGTGATCGCTCAACTGGGTCATCGCCAAACCGGCGTAGCCGCAGGGATTGATCCGTCGAAACGGCGCCAGGTCCATGTCCACATTCAAGGCCAGGCCATGAAAGGAACAACCGTGGCGAATCCGCAAGCCCAGGGAGGCGATTTTCGCGCCATCAACATAAACCCCCGGTGCATCCGGCTTGGCCGCGGCGGTCACACCGTAGCTGGCCAGCAGCTCGATCAGGCATGACTCCATGCGACTGACCAGCTCACGTACGCCAAAACCCAGCCTGCGCACGTCCAGCAACAGATAAGCCACCAATTGACCTGGGCCATGGTAAGTCACCTGCCCGCCGCGGTCGACCTGCACCACCGGGATTTCTCCCGGCAGCAGCAAATGCTCGGCCTTGCCGGCCTGGCCCTGGGTGAAAACCGGCGGGTGCTCCACCAGCCAGATTTCATCCGGGGCTTCAGTGCCGCGCTCGTTGGTGAACCGCTGCATGGCGTGCCACACCGGTTCGTAAGCCATTTGGCCGAGCTCGCGAAAGCCCAGGGTCTGTGACATCACAACACCATGTGCACGAAGCCGGTAGCCCGCAGTTCGCTGTTGATGTTGTAGAGCTGGTCCTGATCAGTCGCCACGATGTGCAACTGAATAGTGGTGTACTTGCCGTTGGTGCTTTGACGCTCATCCACACGGTCATGGTTGATCGTTGCGTGTTTCTTGACGATCTCGATGATCTTGTCCTTGTTGCCCACGCCCGTATCGCTGATCACCTTGACGGGATAGTCCACGTTTGGGAATTCGATCTTTGGCGCCTTTACTTCGGTATCGGTCATGGCGTAACGGCCTCGTAAGCGTAAGCCGTGGCGACGGGCATAACCCCGCGCCGGATCAGCGCGGGGTCATGCAGGTGCACACTATCAGTTGAACAAGCTGTAGAAGAATAGACGGATGCTATCCCACACGCGTCGGAAGATACCACCTTCGTCGACGGCGTCCAGAGCGATCAGATCGGCGCTGTGCACCACCTTGTCGTCCAGCTTCACTTCGACTTTACCAATCACATCGCCCTTGGCGATCGGTGCGACCAGTTGCGGGTTCATGGTCATGCTGGCAACCAGCTTCTTGAGCTGGCCTTTAGGCATGGTCAGGGTCAGGTCTTCAGCCAGGCCGGCCTTGACTTGATGGGTCGCGCCTTTCCATACAGGGGCTTGAGCCAGCTCGGTGCCTTTCTGGTAGAAGGTCTGGGTTTCGAAGAAACGGAAGCCATAGGTCAGCAGCTTTTGCGTCTCGGCCGCACGGGCCTGCTCGCTGTTGGTACCGAATACCACGGCAATCAGGCGCTGGCCGTCACGGACAGCGGACGACACCATGCAGTAGCCGGCTTCTTCGGTGTGGCCGGTTTTCAGGCCATCGACAGTCTTGTCACGCCACAGCAACAGGTTGCGGTTAGGCTGCTTGATGTTGTTCCAGAAGAACTCTTTCTGGGAGTAGATCGCGTAGTGCACCGGGTCGACACGAATGATCGCGCGAGCCAGGATCGCCATGTCGTGAGCCGACGAGTAGTGCTCAGGGTTCGGCAGGCCGGTCGGGTTCATGAAGTGGCTGTTGGTCATGCCCAGGTCGGCCACGGTTTTGTTCATCATGTCGGCGAACGCATCTTCGCTGCCGGCGATGTGCTCGGACAGGGCTACGCTGGCGTCGTTACCCGACTGGATGATGATGCCGTGCAGCAGGTCGCTGACGGTCACTTGCGAGCCGACCTTGATGAACATCCGCGAACCGCCGGTGCGCCAGGCGTTTTCGCTGACGGTCACCGGATCGTTTTCGCCGATCTGGCCGCGACGGATTTCCAGGGTCGCGATGTAGGCGGTCATCAGCTTGGTCAGGCTGGCTGGGGGCAGGCGCTGGTCACCGTTGTTCTCCACCAGCACGTTGCCGCTGGCGGCGTCCATCAGGACCCAGGCCTTGGCAGCCAGTTGCGGGGAAGCTGGCACCATTTCAACCGCCCAGGCGGCCGGGGTGATGATCAGCGAAAGAAGCAGGCACGTGCGTTTGGCTAAGGTGGTGATGTTCATCCGTCTCTCGAAATTGCTTATGGAAACTTGCCCTCGCGGGCAAAACTATTCAGACAGCCCGTCGCCAGACTGTCGCGTGTTCGGTTGCATGCCCACCCCTTGCCCCTGGGTTTTTATTGTTCAACGAGCCAACAACCAGGGCTCAAACCCGCATGCGAGCCTGAGCCATCAATCCTTTGTACTGCTTACTCGGCGGTGACCACGCTGGGTTGCCCCAGGTTGGCCAGGCGCACGCTGTTCTGCACTTGCGCAACTTCACTCGGCGAGCCGATCGGCCCCATGCGCACACGGTGCAGGGTCTGCTGGTTACGCACAATAGAGCTGATAAAGACTGGCGCGCTGACCATCCCGCTGAGCTTGGACCTTAGCAGCTCTGCCGCGTCCGGGTTGGCGAAAGCGCCGACTTGCAGGTACTGGCCGCCCACGGTAGAGGCTCCCGGTGCTGCATGCGGAATGACCACCGTGTCCGGGGCGTGCTGCGCCGGCGGCGGGGTCCACTGTTCGATCTTGCCGGCCGAGGCCGTGACTTGCGGTTGCGGGGTTTGCGGTTCGTTGAGCATCAACGGCGCCGGCTTGCCACGCTGGGCCCAGTACTGGGCCGGGTCGATACCTTCGACCTTCACCCGGGCGGTGCCGATTTCGGCATACCCGAGTTTCTTGGCGGCGGCGTAGGACAAGTCGATGATCCGGTCCGAATAGAACGGCCCACGGTCATTGACCCGCAGGATTACCGAGCGGTTGTTGTCCAGGTTGGTCACGCGTACATAGCTGGGCAGCGGCAGGGTCTTGTGCGCCGCGCTCATGCCGTACAGGTCATAGACTTCGCCGTTGGCGGTGTTCTGGCCGTGGAACTTGGTCCCGTACCAGGACGCCGTACCTGATTGCACGTAGGTCTTGGAGTCTTGCAGCGGGAAGTAGTTTTTGCCCAGCACGGTATAGGGGTTGGCCTTGTAAGGGCCGGTGTGCAGGGTCGGCGTGGCATCCGGGATCTTCGAAACATCCACATCCCACCACGGCGCGCCGTCTTTGTGGGCGCGGTTGATATCCAGCCCCGGCTGGGAGCGGATCGCCGTGCCTGCGGTTTTTTGCACCGGTGCACGACTGGTGGAACAACTGACCACCAATAACGACAATGCGGCGTACGCCAACAGCTTCAGGGGTTTGTACATCGGTGATACCGGCATTACTTGACGCCCCGTGCTTGGACCAGCATGTCTGACAGTTGATGCACGGCCATGGCGTACATCACGCTGCGGTTATAACGCGTGATTGCGTAGAAATTCTTCAGGCCCATCCAGTATTCGGGGCCATTTTCGCCTTCGAGGCGGAACGCCGTCACCGGCATATCATCGCGTGGCGCATTCTGACTCGACCAGCCCAGCGCCCGCAACTCCCCGACCGTCTTGACCGGCTCGATACCCTGGGTCAGGCCTTCATCGGCGCGCTCACCGGTCACATCGGCGCGAATCACCACCGGCTCGCCGGCTACCCAGCCGTGGCGCTTGAAGTAGCTGGCGACGCTGCCGATGGCGTCATCGGGGTTGCTCCAGATATTGATATGGCCGTCGCCGTCAAAATCCACGGCGTAGGCGCGAAAGCTGCTCGGCATGAACTGCGGCAAGCCCATGGCCCCGGCGTAGGAGCCCTTGAGGGTCAACGGGTCGACCTGTTCTTCACGGGCCAACAACAGGAACTCGCGCAGCTCTTTGCGGAAGAATTCGGCGCGTGGCGGGTAGTCAAAGCCCAGGGTCGACAAGGCGTCGATCACCCGGTAGCTGCCGGTGTTGCGGCCGTAGAAGGTTTCGATGCCGATGATTGCCACGATCACCTGGGCCGGTACGCCGTATTCCTGCTCGGCGCGGGCCAGCACCGCTTCGTGCTGGCGCCAGAAGTCCACGCCCCGCGCCACGCGGGCGTCGGTCAGGAACATCGGGCGATATTCCTTCCACTGCTTCACGCGCTCGGCGGGCCGGGAGATGGCGTCGAGGATCGCCTGCTTGCGCTGGGCCTCGCGGAACACGCCCATCAGCTGTTCACCGGCGAAACCATAGTCACGGGTCATCTCACCGACAAACTCGGCGACCTGGGGCGAACCGTCGTAGTCGCCGGCCTGCGCTTCCTGCACAGCGGCTCCCAGCAGGCCCAACAGGCCCATCCAGGACACGTGCCGGGCAGCCCAGCCGCGCATTACTTGCATTGACATCTTCACCTTATTCAAACCTGTGCGATCCACTTACGATGGGTATGGATCGACATCAAAACCCCAAACGCTGACAGCAATGTCACCAGCGAAGTTCCGCCGTAGCTAATGAACGGCAACGGCACCCCAACCACCGGCAACAGGCCACTGACCATACCGATGTTGACGAAAACGTAAACAAAAAACGTCATGGTGAGGCTGCCGGCGAGCAATTTGCCAAACAGGGTTTGCGCCTGGGCAGTAATCACCAGGCCGCGCCCGATCAGCAGCAAGTAAATCAGCAACAGTGCGCAGATGCCCACCAGGCCGAACTCCTCGCCCATCACCGCGATAATGAAGTCGGTGTGGCTTTCCGGCAAAAAGTCCAGGTGCGACTGGGTGCCCAGCAGCCAGCCCTTGCCGAATACGCCACCGGAACCGATGGCCGCCTTGGACTGGATGATGTTCCAGCCGGTGCCCAGCGGATCGCTCTCCGGGTCGAGGAACGTGAGGATTCGCTGCTTCTGGTAGTCGTGCATGAAGAAGAACCACATGGCCACGGCCACCGGCACGGCCGCGGCCAGCACGCTGAGGATCCAGCGCCAGCGCAGCCCCCCCATGAACAGCACGAACGCGCCGCCCGCCAGGATCAGCAGCGAGGTGCCGAGGTCGGGCTGGCGCACGATCAGGATAAACGGCACGCCGATCAATATCAGGCTGATGCCCACGTGCTTGAGCTGGGGCGGCAGTGTGCGTTTTGACAGGTACCAGGCGATGGTCGCCGGCATCAAAATCTTCATGAATTCCGACGGCTGGAAGCGAATCACCCCCGGGATGTTGATCCAGCGTGTCGCGCCCATAGCGTTGTGGCCCATGACATCCACCACCACCAGCAGCAACACGCCGGCGACATACCCCAGCGGCACCCAGCGCGCCATGAAACGCGGCTCCAGCTGGGCGATCACCACCATCGACAACAGGCCCAGGCCAAACGACGACGCCTGTTTGATCAGCAAGTCCCAGTTCTTGCCACTGGCCGAATACAACACGAACAGGCTGCCGGCGGCCAGGGTCAGCAGCAGGATCAGCAACGGGCCATCAATGTGCATGCGCTGCAGCAAAGTGGCGCGGCGGCGCATCACATCTTCGCTGGAGAGGATGCGGTCAAAATTACTCTTCAAGGGCCGTAGCCTCCACACTGGATGGGGTGCCGCCATATTCGGGCTTGAGCTTGCCGTCTTCGGTCAACAGCCAGGCATCCATGATCTGACGCACCACGGGCGCTGCTACGCCGGAACCGGATTCACCGTTCTCGACCATCACCGCCACGACGATCTTCGGGTTGTCAGCCGGAGCAAAGCCGACGAACAAGGCGTGGTCACGGTGGCGTTCCTGAACCTTGGAGCGGTCGTATTTCTCGCCCTGCTTGATCGCGACCACCTGGGCCGTACCGCTCTTGCCGGCAATCCGGTATTGCGCACCGGCTGCCGCTTTACGAGCGGTACCCCGGGCGCCGTGCATCACTTGCTGCATGCCGTGGTTGACCTTGGTCCAGTCGGACGGGTCGCGCAGCACAATGTCGGGAATCGGGTTTTCGTCCACCGGGCGTTCACCCTCGATGGTCTTGGCCAGGTGCGGACGGTTCCACACCCCCTTGTTGGCCACCAGCGCGGTGGCCTGGGCCAGCTGCAGCGGCGTGGCCTGCATGTAGCCCTGGCCGATCCCCAGGATCAGGGTTTCGCCCGGGAACCACGCCTGGCGCCGGGTCGCACGCTTCCACTCGCGGGACGGCATCAGGCCCGGGGATTCTTCGAACATGTCCAAGGAGACTTTCTGACCAAGGCCGAACTTGCCCATGTAGGCCGACAGCCGATCAATCCCCAGCTTGTGGGCCAGGTCATAGAAGTAGGTGTCGTTGGAACGCATGATCGCCGTATCCAGGTCCACATAACCGTCGCCGGTGCGGTTCCAATTACGGTATTTGTGATCGTAGTTGGGCAGCATGTAGTAGCCGGGGTCGAACACCCGGCTCGATGCCGTGACCACGCCCGAGTCCAGGCCGGCAATCGCTACCGCCGGCTTGATGGTCGAGCCCGGCGGATACAGGCCGCGCAATACGCGGTTGAACAGCGGCCGGTCGATGGAATCACGCAACTCGGCGTAGGCCTTGAAGCTGATCCCGGTGACAAACAGGTTCGGGTCAAAACTTGGCTGGCTGACCATCGCCAGCACTTCGCCAGTGCTCGGATCCAGTGCCACCACGGCACCCCGACGCCCGCCCAGGGCCATCTCCGCCGCTTCCTGCAACTTGATGTCCAGGCTCAGCACGATGTCCTTGCCGGGCACCGGGTCGGTACGCTTGAGCACCCGCAGCACGCGGCCACGGGCGTTGGTCTCGACTTCCTCGTAACCCACCTGGCCGTGCAGTTCCGGCTCGTAGAAACGCTCGATGCCGGTCTTGCCGATATGGTGGGTGCCGCTGTAGTTGACCGGGTCGAGGGTCTTCAGCTCTTTCTCGTTGATCCGGCCCATGTAGCCGACCGAATGCGCAAAGTGCGCCCCTTGCGGGTAGTGGCGAACCAACTGCGCCACCACTTCCACACCCGGCAGACGGAACTGGTTCACCGCGATCCGGGCGATCTGCTCTTCGGTCAGCTCGAACAGGATCGGCACCGGCTCAAACGGCCGGCGCCCCTGTTTCATGCGCTTTTCGAAAATCACCCGGTCTTCCGGCGTCAGTTGCAGCACCTCGACGATCACATCGAGGATCTGCTGCCAGTCACCGGAGCGTTCGCGGGTCATGCTCAGGCTGAAGCTGGGCCGGTTATCCGCTACCACCACGCCATTGCGGTCGAAAATCAGCCCACGGGTCGGCGGAATCGGCTGCACGTGCACCCGGTTGTTTTCCGACAATGTGGAGTGATAGTCGTACTGGATCACCTGCAGGAAATACAGGCGCGCAATCAGCACCCCCAGCAATGCCACCACCAAAATCGCGCCAAACACCACCCGCGCGCGTACAAGACGTGCGTCTTTCTCGTGGTCCTTGATGCGGATCGGCTGGGTCATCAGGCAGGGCGCAGATTATTTGTGGTAAGGGTGCCCGGACAGAACTGTCCAGGCGCGATACAGCTGTTCACCGATCAGAATTCTTACCAGCGGGTGCGGCAGTGTCAGGGGCGACAGCGACCAGCGCTGGTCCGCCCGCGCGCACACTTCCGGCGCCAGCCCCTCGGGGCCGCCGACCATGAAGTTGACCGTGCGCGAATCCAGGCGCCAGCGATCCAGTTCCACCGCCAACTGCTCGGTGCTCCAAGGCTTGCCGTGCACTTCGAGGGTCACGATCCGCTCGTTGGGTCCGACCTTGGCCAGCATGGCTTCGCCTTCCTGACGGATAAAGCGGGCCACGTCGGCGTTCTTGCCCCGGGTATTGAGCGGTATTTCCACCAGTTCCAGCGCCAATTCGGATGGCAGGCGCTTGGCATATTCATGCCAGCCTTCTTCCACCCACTTGGGCATGCGTGAACCGACAGCGATCAGACGCAGGCGCACAGCCGTTCCTTATTCCTGGTCTTTGTTGAGCTTGTCGAAGTGCGCGTGGCCGACTTCAGGGCTGTGGTGCTTGCCATCGGCGGCACGGCTCTGCTCGGCGCCTTTCCACAGACGCTCCAGGTCGTAGAACTGACGGGCGTTGCTGGTCATCATGTGAACGATCACGTCGTCCATGTCCAGCAGTACCCAGTCGCTGTCGCCCTTGCCTTCTTCACCCAATGGCTTGACGCCCTGGGCTTTGACCGCTTCGCGAACCTTGTCCAGCATCGCGCCGATCTGGCGGTTGGAGGTACCGGTGGCGATGATCATGAAGTCGGTGATGCTCTGCTTGTCGCGCACGTCCAGGACCTGGATGTCCTGGGCCTTCACGTCTTCCAGGGCAGCCACGGCAACCTTCACCAGCTCTTCGCCGGCCAGCTCAGGGCCGGTGTGGGCTTCTACTGGCAGAGGAGCGCTCTTGAACGTGCCTTTGCGCTTAACTTTGCTTACGTCTTTGTTCGTCATATAAAACTCGTTTTGCTCGTATGTTCGGGCGCTCGCTGCACGACTGTTCGTGCGTTCAAGCGCGCCTTTTCAGTTCGACGCACGGTAAAGCCCGTGCGCATCGATGTAGGCCAGGACCGCGTCAGGCACCAGGAAACGTACCGACTTCCCGCTGGCCAGCAGTTGACGGATCTGGGTGGCAGACACCGCAAGCGGGGTTTGCCAGACGAATGCAATATTCCCGCTCGGCCCGGTCAGGGCCAAAGGGTCACTTACCGACCGCGCCGCCAGCAGGTTGCGCAAGGCATCCGGCGATTCTGCGTCGGCATCCGGGCGTTGCAGCACCAGGATGTGGCAATGCTGGAGCAACTCTTCCCAGCGGTGCCAAGTGGGCAGGCCGCAAAACGCGTCCCAGCCCAAAAGTAGAAATAACTGGTCATCCGCGGCCAACTCGGCCCGCATCAGTTCCAGGGTGTCGACAGTGTAGGACGGTTTGTCGCGCTTGAGTTCGCGGTCGTCCACCACCAGCGGTGCAATGCCGGCCACAGCAAGGCGGACCATCTCCAGGCGCTGCTGCGCAGACACCTGCGGCGTATCGCGATGCGGCGGCCGGGCATTCGGTGCCAGGCGCAGTTCATCCAGCCCGAGGGCGTCCGCGACTTCCAGTGCACTGCGCAAATGGCCGATGTGCACGGGGTCGAAGGTGCCGCCGAGCAGCCCGATGCGTTTACCCATCAAGTGCGCACATGACCGTCACCGAACACCACGTACTTCTCGCTGGTCAGCCCTTCCAGGCCAACCGGGCCGCGTGCGTGGAGCTTGTCGGTGGAGATACCGATCTCCGCCCCCAGGCCGTACTCGAAGCCATCGGCAAAGCGCGTCGAGGCGTTGACCATCACCGAAGCGGAATCCACTTCGTTGAGGAAACGCCGGGCATCACTGAAATGCTCGGTGACAATGGCGTCGGTGTGCTTGGAGCCGTATTGATTGATGTGTTCGATGGCCTGGTCCAGGTCGTCGACGATGCGGATCGACAGGATCGGCGCCGTGTATTCGGTGTACCAGTCCTGCTCGGTGGCCTCGATCACGTCGCTGCCGAGGATCGCCCGGGTACGCTCGCAACCACGCAGTTCAACGCCCTTGTCGCGGTAGATGGCAGCCAGCGGCGGCAGCACGCGATCGGCAATGCCGACGTGCACCAGCAGGGTTTCCATGGTGTTGCACGGGGCGTAGCGGTGAGTCTTGGCGTTGTCGGCAATGCGGATCGCCTTGTCGAGGTCGGCGGCGATGTCGATGAACACGTGGCAGACGCCGTCCAAGTGCTTGATAACTGGCACCTTGGCATCACGGCTCACGCGTTCGATCAGGCTCTTGCCACCCCGTGGCACGATCACGTCGACGAACTCAGGCATGGTGATAAGCGCACCAACGGCAGCGCGGTCAGTGGTCTCGACCACTTGCACCACTTCGGCCGGCAGTTCGGCCACGGCCAGGCCCTGCTGAATGCACGCAGCGATGGCACGGTTGGAATTGATGGCCTCGGAACCGCCCCGCAGGATGGTGGCATTGCCCGACTTGAGGCACAGGCTTGCGGCGTCGATGGTCACGTTCGGGCGCGACTCATAGATGATGCCGATCACGCCCAGGGGCACGCGCATCTTGCCGACTTGAATGCCGGAGGGCAGGTAGCGCATGTCGCGGATTTCACCGATGGGGTCAGGCAGCTTGGCCACCTGACGCAAGCCTTCGATCATGTCGTCGATCCGCGCCGGCGTCAGCGCCAGGCGATCCAGCAATGCAGGCTCCAGGCCATTGGCGCGACCGTTGGCCAAATCCTGTTCATTGGCGGCGCTCAGCTCGGAGCGCGAAGCATCCAGAGCGTCGGCGGCTGCCAGCAAGGCGCGGTTCTTCTGCGCAGTGCTCGCACGGGCGATCAACCGCGAGGCCTGACGGGCAGCGCGACCCAGGCGGGTCATGTAGTCAAGAACGGACTCAGTCATGGTCTGGTGGGGTCTTGGCAAAGAGGAAAGCGGCAGATTATAGCTGTGACGCCGTCCTACGGACAGCGGTGAGGGGCGGATGGTCGAAATGAACTGTAAAAACCCGACGTTCAGCGGGAATTAAGGCTGGAGTTGTTATCATCCTGTCACATTTAGCCGTATTACCTTTGATCGCCATGTCCAGTTTCTCGCCGCTGATCCCCGCCAACGCCCTGCCCGACGGCTTTTTCGACCGTGACGCGCAACTGCTCGCGCGCGAATTGCTCGGAAAAGTCATTCGCCATCGTGTTGGTGATTTGTGGCTGTCGGCACGAATTATCGAAACCGAAGCGTATTACCTCGCCGAAAAAGGCAGCCACGCGTCCTTGGGCTACACAGAAAAGCGTAAGGCTTTGTTTCTGGATGGCGGGCACATCTATATGTACTACGCCCGCGGCGGTGATTCGCTGAACTTCAGCGCCCACGGTCCGGGCAATGCGGTGCTGATCAAATCAGCCTATCCGTGGGTCGACGAAGTCTCCGGCCCGGCCAGCCTGGCGCAGATGCTGCTGAATAACCCGGACGCCAGCGGCAGGCCACGACCCTCGCAAAAGCTGTGCGCCGGCCAGACCTTGCTGTGCAAGGCGCTGGGTTTGAAGGTGCCGATGTGGGACGCCAAGCGCTTTGACCAGGAACTGCTCTACGTGGAAGACGTAGGGCTGGCGCCAGCGCAGATCATCCAGACCACCCGCCTGGGCATTCCCGGTGGGCGCGATGAACACCTGATGTACCGCTTCGTCGATGCCGGTTATGCGCCGTATTGCACACGGAACCCGCTGCGCCGGGGCCAGGTCGAAGGCCGCGACTATTTTTTGATTTGAAAACATACATAAACCTGTAGGAGCCCGGCTTGCCCGGCGATAGCGGACTCAAGGACGCCATCGCCGGCAAGCCGGGCTCCCACAAGGACGATCTACAAAAGGGAGTTGATTGTATGGGCCCATGGCTCGATAGCATTACCGGCTGGCTGACCCTGAACCCGCAATGGCTGGCCGTGGCGGTGTTTATCGTGGCGTGCGTGGAGTGCCTGGCCATTGCCGGCCTGATCGTACCTGGCACGGTATTGCTGTTTGCCATCGCCGCCCTGGCCGGCAGCGGCGCACTGTCACTGGGAGAAACCCTGTTGCTGGGCTTCCTCGGCGGCGTGCTGGGCGATGTTGTTTCCTACTTCCTCGGTCGCCATTTCCACCAGAACATCCGGCGCCTTCCCGGCCTGCGGCATCACCCGGAATGGATGAGCGGCGCCGAGGCCTACTTCCAGAAGTACGGCATCGCCAGCCTGTTGGTAGGCCGCTTCATTGGCCCGCTGCGGCCAATGTTGCCGATGGTTGCGGGCATGTGCGACATGCCCTTCCCACGTTTTGCCGCCGTGAGCCTGCTGGCCGGCGCAGGTTGGTCGGTGGCGTATCTGTTGCCGGGTTGGGCCACCGGCGCGGCCTTCCGCCTGCCATTGCCCGAAGGCTTCTGGCCGGAGGCCGGGATTGTCGCCGCCTGTCTCGCAGTGTTGATCGGCGTAAGCCTCAACAGCAGCCTGCGCGGCCATCGGCGCGCCACCCTATGGATTGGCTGCATCGGCGGCACACTGTTGATCGCGTTGTTTATCGGCTATCCCTACCTCAACGACTTTGACCAGGGCTTGATGGCACTGGTGCAGGAACACCGCGGCCCGGCGATCGACCGGGCGATGGTGATGGTGACCCAGCTCGGCGAGTTCAAGAAGATGTTTGTCGCCAGCGCGGTGCTGACCGGCCTGCTGGTGGTGGCGCGGCAATGGCGCCAGGCAATCTTTGTCGGCGCCACCCTGCTGGGCGCGGCGCTGATCAATACCGGGACCAAGCTGTTTTTTGCGCGGATGCGCCCCGAAGTGCTGACCGACCCACTCACCAGCTTCAGCATGCCCAGCGGCCATGCGTCCGGCTCGTTTGCATTCTTCCTGGCCTTGGCAGTGCTTGCCGGTCGCGGTCAACCGACACGACTGCGCCTGACCTGGCTGGTGCTTGGCTGCATTCCCGCCGCCACCATCGCGATTTCCCGGGTGTACCTGGGTGCACACTGGCCGACGGACATCCTGGCCGGCACCCTGCTGGCAATGACGGTGTGCGCCTTCAGCCTGACGTTAAGCCAGCACCGCAGCCTGTTGCCACCGATGCCGCCGAGAGTCTGGTGGCTGATCCTGCCGGTGTGTGGCGCGGTGCTCGGGTTCATTGCGTTTACCGGCACTTCCCACGCGCTGCTGAGGTATGCCTACTAGGCAGGCCCCAGCCAATCCAGGGGTGCAGCGCGGCGTTCGACGCTGCGCTCGCGCCGCTCCAGAAGCATTTCGTCAGCCATCTCCGCGGCGCGTTCGGCGATGTACTCCGCGCCGCGACCGTCGTTCATATGAAGAATTTGCGTGGTGACGGCCATAAAAAACGCATCCCACACGACTTGCTCCGATTGCGAAAGCCGAATCATCCTTTCCCCCTGATCATCGTTACGTGACTGCCAACTATTTCAGGCAACGGGATCAGGACAACCACGGAAAATCTGAAGACCGGGAAGGACAAGTCCGAGTGACACTCGCGGATCAGGTGAACAGCTCGCCCTGCAACTCATCCAGCAGCAACTGGATCGCGTCCAGGCGCTGTTGCGGGTCATCGAGTTGCAACAGGTCGATCTTGTCGGCCTCGGTAAAGGGCAGCAGATAGGCCAACTGATTACCCAGGGCTTGCTGGCCATCGGCGTGGGTGCCCATATCCAGGGACGCCACCATCGGATGCTCGGCCAGGGCATGAAGCAACGCCAGCAAGTCAGCGTCTTCCTCTTCCAGCGGTTGCTCGGGATGCTCGTGCAGCCATTGCACCTCGGCCACCAGTAACTGGTCCTTCTGCACACCGGCATCACGCACGCGGAAACGCCGGCCACCCTCGACCCGAATCCCCAGCAGGCCATTGTCCTGCTGCTTGAAGTCGCGGATCAGCGCCTCGCAGCCAATCAACGCATAGCCATCAGGCGCCAGCCCCACTTCCTTGCCGTCGAGGATGCACACCACGCCAAAGCTTTCGCCCTTTTTCATGCAGCGGCTGATCATGTCCAGGTAACGCGCCTCGAACAGCTGCAGGTCGAGGGTGCACCCGGGAAACAGCACGGTATTGAGCGGGAAAAGCGCCAGACTCATAAAGGTTTCCTTAAACCCGACTTAAATAACCAGCGACACGGCCAACGGCAGGAACACCGCCGTGGCCACGCCCATCAGACTCATGGCCAGCGCCGCAAAGGCGCCGGTCTCTTCGCTTTCCTGCAAGGCCACCGACGTACCTACGGCGTGGGCGGTCATGCCCAGCGCCATACCGCGCGCTTCGGGGCTGTGCACGCCCAACCGTGACAGATACGCCGGACCGATCATCGCGCCGATCACCCCGGTGATCAGCACGAACACCGCCGCCAATGCCGCCACGCCGCCGATCTGCTCGGCCACCAGCATCGCAATCGGTGAGGTCACGGACTTGGGTGCCATGGTCATCAGCATCATGTGTTCGGCGCCAAACCACCAGCCCAACAGCACGCACAGGCCGGTGGCCAATACGCCTCCCACCACCAGCGTAGTAAAAATCGGCCAGAACAATTGGCGAATTCGTCGCAGATTCAGGTAAAGCGGCACCGCCAGGGCTACCGTCGCCGGGCCCAGCAGGATGCTCATGATCTCGGTGCTCTTGCGGTACTCGACGTACGTCAGGCCACAGCCGAGCAACACGCCGATCACCAACAGCATCGACACCAGCACCGGTTGCAGGAAAATCCAGCGGGTTTTCTCGAAACCGGCCAGCACCAACTGATAGGCGCCGAGGGTGATGCCGATGCCGAACAACGGGTGATGAATCACGGCGGCCCAGGCGCCCTGCCAGTCCAGTGTCATTGGCCGTCCTCCCGCTGCGCCTGGCGCTTGACCAGTTTCTGCATCAGCACGCCGACAAAGCCCATGGCGATCACCAGCGACAGCACCAGCGCGCCGACGATGGCCCAGAAGTCGGCGGCAATGTCCTTGGCATACACCATCACACCGACCGCAGGCGGCACCAGCAGTAGCGGCAAATAACGCAGCAGACTGCTGGCCGCCAGGCTCACGGGTTCACCGACTTCGCCGCGCCACACCAGGAAGGCCAGCATCAGCAGCAGCCCGATAATCGGCCCCGGCAGCACCGGGACAAACAAATGATTGATCGCCGTGCCGAGTAATTGAAACAGCACCAGCCATGTCAGACCGCGTAACAGCATCCGTTCTTCCCCCCAAAAGCGTGTCGGCATTATAAGCACGCTGCCTCTATGGAGCGGCATTCGCCAAAAGCATGGTGGGTTGACCGGGCCAAGTGCCCGTGATGATCTACATTGGTTCTCTGGACCTGTCCAAAACTACAAAAACGATGAAGCCAACCGAGCAAAGAAGGAGAGTCGCAATGCCCTCAGTACCCGTAGCGCAACTCAAAGAATATGTCGGCAAGGAACTGGGACGTTCTGCATGGCTCACCATCGACCAGGAACGTATCAACCTGTTCGCGGAAGCCACCGGCGATTTTCAGTTCATCCACGTCGACCCGGTGAAAGCCGCCCAGACCCCGTTTGGCGGCACCATCGCCCACGGTTTCCTGTCGCTGTCGCTGATACCCAAGCTGATCGAAGACATCCTGATCATGCCCGAAGGCCTGAAGATGGCGGTCAACTATGGCCTGGACAGCGTGCGCTTCATCCAGCCCGTGAAGGTCGACTCCAGGGTGCGCCTGGCCGTGACCCTGACCGACGCCACCGAGAAAAAACCTGGGCAATGGTTGCTTAAAGCCACCTGCACCCTGGAAATCGATGGCCAGGAAAAACCGGCCTACATTGCAGAATCGTTGTCACTCTGCTTCGTCTGAAGCCTGGCTGTGGTGAGCCCGTCCGCTCACCACAATTCATGTAAATTTATGTATAGATCTCGCAGCTGCGGCATACTCGGCGCTCAATTATCCGGATCCCGCTATGCGCCCACTCGCTCCCCTTGCTCTTGTCCTGTTGCTCACCGCGTGCGGCGACGGCGAATCGCTGTTGCCGCCCGATGCGCGGCTGCCCGATGGCGGTCGTTACCGTGGCGATGTGGTCAATGGCTTGCTGCAAGGCCAGGGCCGGGTGGATTACCCCAATGGCAGTTGGTACGCGGGCCAGTTCGATAAAGGCCAGTGGCACGGCCAGGGCGAATGGCATGGCAGCAACGGCGAGGTCTATAAAGGCCAGTTCCAGCAGGGCCTGTTCGACGGCCAGGGCAGCCTGACCACGTCGGGCAACAGCTACGTCGGCGGTTTCAAACAAGGTAAGCGCAACGGCGAAGGCACCCTCAAAGAGGGGCAGATGACCTATCGCGGCGAATTCAAGGACGACCAGTATTCCGGCCTCGGCCGCCTCGAGCTGGCCGACGGCAGCCAGTACCAGGGCCAGTTCGCCCACGGCAAGCCCAACGGCGAAGGCCAGCGCAACGACGACAGCGGCAACCAGTTCAGCGGCCGCTTCGTCGATGGCCAGCTGGAGGGCAACGGCACCTTCAACAGCGCCGACGGCGACATGTACATCGGCCATTTCAAACAAAACCAGCTCAACGGCAAGGGCCGCTACGAAAACGCCGACGGCGACGTATGGATCGGCGAATTCAAGGAAGGCGCCCTCAGCGGCAAGGGCGAACTGATCGGCGTCGATGGCAGCCACTACGTCGGCCAGTTCGTCGACTGGCGCTTCACAGGCACAGGCCGCCTGAACCTCACCGACGGCAGCTTCTATATTGGCGGCTTCGACAGCGACAGCTATCAAGGTCGTGGCACTTTGGTGCTCACCGACGGCACCGTGCAGGCCGGCACCTGGGTCAACGGCATGCGCGTGCGCGACGCCGAGGGCAAATTGTTGCCTGACCCGCTGGAAATCGGCCTGTTTGCCCAGGGCCACTTGCTGGATGCCGCCCTCGCCGCCGTGCCCGCGTCCAAATCGGGGGTGGAGCTGTACACCCTGGTGGTGGCCGGCGACGGCAAACAAAGCGTGTTCCTGCGCGAAGCCGACTACGTCAGCAACATGCTTGCCACGCGCTTCGGCGCCTACGGCCAGATCCGCCTGGTGAACCATCGCGACCATATTGCCGACCGCCCGATGGCCACTCGCGAAAGCCTGCGCCGCGCAGTCCAAACCCTGGCCGAACGCAGTGGCCCGCAAGACCTGGTGTTTATCTACCTGACCAGCCACGGCACTCACGAGCACGAACTGGTGCTCGACCAGCCGCGCATGGAGCTGGCCGACCTGCCGGCCGATGAGCTGGCCGCCGTGCTGGCACCGCTGAAGAACCGCGACAAGATCATCGTGATTTCGGCCTGCTACTCCGGCGGGTTCATCCCGGCCCTGAAGGACGAACACACCCTGATCATGACCGCCTCGCGCGCCGATCGTGTGTCGTTCGGCTGCTCCGAAGAGGCCGACTTCACCTACTTCGGCGACGCCCTCTTCGCCCAGGCCTTCAACCAGACCGACGACTTGCAGCAAGCCTTCAAGCTGGCACAGACCCACGTGGCCGAACGCGAACAGGCGGACAACTTCGAAGCCTCCGAACCGCAGATCTGGGCCCCCAAAGGCGTAATCGCCCATTGGCAATTATTACGCAAACAGCAGGCACGAAAGGCGCTCGAAAGCGTCTCAATGAATAGCAAGGAAGCCAAGAGCAACTAAGCTGAATCTGTATCAAGGGGGAAACATCATGTACCTGACGCCTCAGCATATCTTGCTCGCCGGAGCCTCCGGCTTGACCGGGGAGCACCTGCTGGACCGCCTGCTCAACGAGCCGACCGTGACCCGCGTGCTGGCACCCAGTCGCAAGCCTCTGGCCGAGCATCCACACCTGGAAAACCCGGTGGGCGACCCGGCAGTATTCCTGCCGCAACTGAGCGGCCAGGTGGACATCGCCTTCTGCTGCCTGGGCACCACCATCAAGCAGGCCGGCTCCGAAGAAGCGTTCCGCGCCGTCGACCTGGACATGGTCGTGGCCTTTGCCAAGCGCGCCCGGGAAATGGGGGCGCGGCACCTGATCGTGATCAGCGCAATCGGTGCCGACCCGAAATCCTCGATCTTCTACAACCGCGTCAAGGGCGAGATGGAACAGGCGTTGAAAGCCCAGGATTGGCCGCAGTTGACCATCGTCCGACCTTCGCTGTTGTTGGGTGAGCGATTGGAACCGCGGCTGGCCGAGCAACTGGCCGGGCCATTGTCGCGGCTGATTCCGGGCAAGTACCACGGCATTGAAGTGTGCGAACTGGCGCGGGCGATGTGGCGACTGGCGCTGGAAGAGCAGGATGGGGTGCGGGTTATAGAGTCGGACGAGCTGCGCAAGCTCGGCAAATAACACGTAATTCCAGGCAGGACACCATCCAAATGTGGGAGCGGGCTTGCTCGCGAATGCGGTGGATCAGTCACTATATCATTGACTGATCCACCGGATTCGCGAGCAAGCCCGCTCCCACATTGGATTTCTGTTAATACTGGGATTAAGTACTAAAGCCCGCCCGTCGCGTTAAACCCAACCCCCAGCACCGTCAGCACCGACAGCGGCAACAGCAGCGTGTCGAGCAAGGCACTGGCCGGCAGGTCGACATGGGGATAGCTCGGCGCCTCGGCCCCAAAACGGTCCATCGCGCAGCACCCGCCCTGAATCGCATACATGTCCAGCCGCGTGCCGGCATACACCACCGGCGCGCCGGGCTGGGCGGCGTCCAGGGTTCGCGCAGTCGCACACCCGGTGAGTTGCAGCGCCAGCAGCACCATCAATAGTTTATTCATCACTGCTCAAATGGTGCTCGCCCCAGCGCGGCAGCATGTCCTGGGGAATGTTCAGCAGGTTGAGAATCCGCGCCACCACAAAGTCCACCAGGTCATCGATGGTCTGCGGCTGGTGATAGAAGCCCGGCGACGCCGGCAAGATAGTCACGCCCATGTTCGACAGCTTGAGCATGTGCTCCAGATGGATGCTCGAATACGGCGCTTCGCGCGGCACCAGAATCAACTGGCGACGCTCCTTCAAGGTCACGTCCGCCGCGCGCTCGATCAGATTGTTGCAGGCGCCCGTGGCAATCGCCGACAGGGTCCCGGTGGAACACGGCACCACCACCATCGCGGCCGGTGCACCGGAGCCCGACGCCACCGGTGACATCCAGTCTTCCTTGCCATAGACCTTGATCTGCCCCGCCGCCGCACCGGTGTACTCGGTGAGGAAGGCCTGCATCATCTGCACTTTGGGCGGCAACGCCACATCGGTCTCGGTGGCCAGCACCAGTTGCGCGGCCTTGGAGATCAGGAAGTGCACCTCGCGGTCTTCGCGCACCAGGCAGTCCAGCAGGCGCAAGCCATAGGGCGCGCCGGACGCGCCGGTCATCGCCAGGGTGACGCGTTCCGGGCCGCTCACTTCAGGGCCTCGGCGAGTTTGCCATGCAGGCCGCCAAAGCCGCCGTTGCTCATGATCACCACGTGAGTGCCGGGCCTGGCCTGGTGTTTCACGTGCTCGATGATGCCTTCCAGTGAGTCGCGGCAAATCGACGGCACCGTGCACAACGCGGCGATGGCAGGCAGGTCCCAACCGAGGTTGGCCGGCGCGTACCACACAACCTGGTCGGCATCGTTGACGCTTTCCGGCAAACCATCACGGTGGGCGCCCAGCTTCATGGAGTTGGAGCGCGGCTCGATAATCGCGATCACCTGGGCATCACCCACACGCTTGCGCAAGCCATCCAGGGTAGTGGCGATGGCCGTCGGGTGGTGGGCAAAGTCGTCATAGATGGTAATCCCATTCACTTCGGCGACCTTTTCCATCCGGCGCTTGACGCTTTTGAACGCGCTCAAGGCCGCAATGCCCATGGACGGCACCACGCCGACATGCCGCGCAGCCGCCAGGGTGACCAAGGCATTGGCGACGTTGTGCTGGCCGGTCATGTCCCAATCGACGATGCCTTGGGCGACGCCTTCGAACAGTACTTCAAATTTGGAGCCATCTTCGCTCAGCAGTTTGACCTGCCATTGGCCGCCAGCACCGGTGGTTTGTACCGGGGTCCAGCAGCCCATCTCGATAACTCGCTGCAGGGCAGGTTCGGTGGTGGGGTGAATCACCAGGCCTTCGCTGGGAATGGTGCGCACCAAGTGGTGGAACTGCCGCTCGATGG
The DNA here is from genome assembly GCF_013385805.1 of Pseudomonas sp. C6002. Classification (NCBI taxonomy): domain Bacteria; kingdom Pseudomonadati; phylum Pseudomonadota; class Gammaproteobacteria; order Pseudomonadales; family Pseudomonadaceae; genus Pseudomonas; species Pseudomonas sp. C6002. The sequence continues at coordinate 98,217 of NZ_JACAPH010000029.1, forward strand.
CCGCCAGATCAGGGAAGATGTCCGCGTGATCGAACTCCAGGTTGTTCAGGATCGCCGTACGCGGGCGGTAGTGAACGAACTTGGAGCGTTTGTCGAAGAACGCGCTGTCGTACTCATCGGCCTCGATGACAAAAAACGGGGTGTCGCCGAGGCGCGCCGACACCGAGAAATTCTGCGGCACGCCACCAATCAGGAAGCCCGGGCTCATGCCCGCATGCTCCAGCACCCAGGCCAGCATGCTGCTGGTGGTGGTCTTGCCATGGGTACCGGCAACGGCGAGTACCCAACGGCCTTGCAACACATGGTCGGCCAGCCATTGCGGGCCAGACACGTACGGCAAACCTTTATTCAGTACATATTCGACTGCCGGGTTACCGCGCACCATGGCATTGCCGATCACGACAAGGTCCGGGACCGGGTCGAATTGCGCCGGGTCATAACCTTGGGTCAGCTCAATGCCCTGGGCCTGCAGTTGCGTGCTCATGGGTGGGTAAACGTTGGCATCGGAGCCAGTAACATGATGGCCCAGTTCTTTGGCGAGCACCGCCATGGAGCCCATGAACGTGCCGCAAATACCGAGAATATGAATGTGCATAGTCGACCTCGTAAAACATCGAGGCAGGTTAGCGCAGGGAAGGGAAAATCGCACTCTTTAGCTGTAGCACGCAGGCCTTGGGGGGTAGCCGCCATTGTTTGTCAGAGCGTAGGGGAATATTCGATAAGTCCGGTGCCACAGGATGCATGCATGGCATCGGACCCATCGCCAGTTTGACTGAGCATCATCCATGACTCGAAAGTTTACGCGGGGTTATGTCACACGACTTTTGTTTCGGCAGACTCTGCCGGTAATGACAGCGTTCCCATGTGCAACAACTTCCCTATGAACTTGTTTAATGCGTCGAATTTCTTATCAATAACATCCAGACGGCCTTTGTCATCGGTGCCGTCTGCGGGAGTGGCAATGTAAGGCCGGAATACCATGTCGTTTTCGTCCCCCAGTTTTTTAAGCTGTTCCTCCGCAGTTTTATACAAGGCCTCAAGCGTTTCGAGGCGCTCGCTTGGCGTACGCGACGAGGAGTCGCTCATTTTAAGTGCCGGAGCATTCGTTCCTTGACGCATTGCCATAATATTGTTGGCAATGACTTCCATGCGCAACTCGGCCAGGCCCAAGCGCGCGGTCGTGGCACCCGTGTCGGTGTCCTGCGTGGCGACGACCGATGTTGTCCCGTCGGTTTTCGCGGCAGGCACCTGCGTGCTTGGAGCCGGCTGGTGAGCCGGAGGGAGCAGTGGCGTATTGTTTGTAAACTGCGCCTTGATTGTCTCGCCAGACCAAACCGAGCCTGCGTAGGTACCAATACTCAGGGGAGCGCTGACCAATCCGCTTATACCCGCACTGACAAAGGCGTCGCGGGCTACCGTTGCCGCCTGGGGCGAGGTGTTGAACACCCCGGCCTTGACCAGCCGATCAGCAACCATCAGGTTTTGAGTCACCTGTGCCAAATCTTTAGGATCTGCGCTGGCCTGAGGCTTGAACGGCCGGTTGGCAGGCCCTTGGTTCATCAATTTTTGTTGTGTCAGCGTTTGAAAATTATTGGGTTTCTCGGGCTTGGGTAGCGTTGTGGAGGTGTCTGTGGCCGGATTTTTCCCTAACCGGGGTTTAGGTTGGGGAGCTATTGGAGGGGAGCTGCCCTGGCCACCGGGACGTACTATCGGAGGCGTTACACCGCCATTGCGCGGGGCCGGTGGTTTATTCACTGGAGGTAGATTGACCGTGTTGGGCCGAACTCTAATACTATTCATGATTATTATCTCACTTGTTGTTACTATTTACCCATAAGCGCTATTAGCGAGTTATCGAGACAATCGACAACCGCCAACTTAGTAACTAAACAGATAATGAACGTTCCAGAAGACAGTCACCCACACACGAAAATACATGACAAAACATTAATACGGTGCGACGCCATTATTTAACGCACAGTCGCCCACAACACAGATTGATCACTCACAGCCAGAACAGGTAACGTCATCATTACACCTGACGCGCTATACCATACTTACGTAACTTTCTATAAAGCGTATTTCTACTGACTCCAAGCACCGTCGCCACGTGCGTCATATGCCAGCGTTGCTGCACCAATGTTGCCAGCAATGCCTGGCGCTCGGCAGCATCCAGCAATGAGTTTGCCGGTTCACTCATCGCCACCGGCAGGGTTTGCACGGCACGAATCTGTGCAGGCAGGTCATCAAGCCTCACCCGCCCGTCCTCACACAGTGCGGCAAGGGTGCGCAACACCGTGCGCAACTGCCGCACGTTGCCCGGCCACGCGAACGCCAACAGGGCCTGGCGGGCCTCTCCGTCAAGCTGCACCGCCTGATCTCCCGCTTCTTCGGCCAACAGGAAGTCCAGCAGTTGCAACTTGTCACTGCGCTCGCGCAACGGCGGCAAGGCCACTTCCAGGCCATTGAGCCGGTAATACAGGTCTTCACGAAAACTACCGTCCTGCACCCGATCAAGCAGGTTACGGTGGGTAGCGCTGATAATTCTGACGTCCACCGCTTGCGGTTCACCGCCGATGGGCACCACCAAGCGGTCTTCAAGCACCCTTAATAGCCGGGTTTGCAAAGCCAGCGGCATATCGCCGATTTCATCCAGAAACAACGTGCCACCATCTGCCTGCTGCAGCTTGCCGCGCATGCCTTCCTTGCGGGCGCCGGTAAAACTGCCGCCGCGATAACCGAACAGCTCGCTTTCGATGAGGCTTTCCGGGATGGCTGCGCAGTTGAGGGCCACAAAGGCTTTATCTGCGCGCAGGCTTGCATGGTGCACGGCCTTGGCAAACGCCTCTTTGCCAGACCCGGTTTCCCCCTGGATCAGCAAAGGCACATCACGCTCGAACACCCGCAAGGCTCTGCGGAAATCGTTTTGCAGCGCCGCGTCCCCAAGGCAAATGCCCGGCAATCGCGGCCGCTCCGGCAAGGCGTGGGCCACCGGCACCGGTACGCTGCGTGGCTGGCCGCGCAACACCGCGAACAAGCCACGGCCATCGCGGGTACGCAGGGGCCAACTGGCGCTGGCGTTCGCGCTGGCACGCCCGAGCAACTCATCGAGCGAACAATCGAAAAACGCCTCGACCGGCTGCCCCAACAACCCGCCACGGATTTGCCCGAGCAGGTTCAACGCACTCTGGTTAACCGCACAAATGCGCCCTTCACCATCGAACGCCAGCAGCCCTTCGCTGAACAGGCCCACAGACTCTGCCTGCAAATGAAAGCGCAGCAACCAGTGGTGCTCAAAATGGCGCAGGAAGTAACAGCTCTCGATCATCTTCGCCGAAAGATTGACCAGCGCCATGGTGTGGAACTGGCTCTGGCGCGACACCGCCTCCCGGGCCGAAGACACATCCAGCACCGCCAGCAGTTCGCCATGAGGGTCGAACACCGGGCTGGCCGAGCAGGTCAGGCCGGTATGTCGGCCACGAAAATGTTCATCGCGATGAATCGTCAGGGACTGGCGCTCCACCAGGCAGGTGCCGATGCCGTTGGTGCCTTCGCAGGCCTCGCTCCAATCGGCACCCAGCCACAGCCCGGCACCCTCGAAGATCTTGCGCTCGCTGGAGGCGGTGACGCAGTTGAGGATCACCCCGCGGGCGTCGGTCAGCAGCACCGCATGGCCGGCGCCGGAGAGCTGTTGATGCAGGCTGTTCATTTCATTGCCGGCGATGCTCAGCACTTGTTGCAGGCGTTCGCGGCTTTCCAGCAGGCGGCCATGTTCGAGCACCGTGGGCGCGATGGTCAATGCGGGGTCGAGGTGATAGTCCTCAAGACAACGCAGCCAGGAGCGGGCGATGGACGGATCGCTGCCGGGGCCATGCAGCGGGTCCTGCCCACGGGTGACCGTCAGGACTTGTTGGGCATGGCGACTGAAATGATCGTTTTGCATGTTCTTATTATTCTCCCTGCGTGAAGTACACCGCGCGCGAGTGCCCAGCATCCTCCAGCCTCCCGACCAATGCAATCCCGGGCAGACCCACCGGTCACAGGCTGTACCGCTTATGGCACAAACTGTCACCCAGGCTGTACCAAGCTTGCCACAGCAACGGTTTGCAACAACCTCTAAACCCTTGATTTACAGGCTCTACGAGGCACTGGCCCGACCTTTGCTCTACGCTTTAACAAGCACAACCGTGCGTCCTCCAATAAACACAAAAAGCCAGGAGATACCCACCATGCGTTACGCACACCCCGGTACTGAAGGCGCGATCGTTTCGTTCAAGGCCAAGTACGGCAACTACATCGGCGGTGAGTTTGTCGCGCCGGTCGATGGCAACTATTTCACCAACACCTCGCCGGTCAACGGCAAGCCCATCGCCGAATTCCCGCGCTCCACCGCCAAGGATATCGACAAGGCCCTGGACGCCGCCCACGCCGCCGCTGACGCCTGGGGCAAGACCTCGGCCCAGGACCGCTCGCTGGTACTGCTGAAAATCGCCGACCGCATCGAACAGAACCTCGAACTGCTAGCCATCACCGAAACCTGGGACAACGGCAAGGCCGTGCGCGAAACCCTGAACGCCGACATCCCGCTGGCCGCGGATCACTTCCGCTACTTCGCCGGCTGCATCCGCGCCCAGGAAGGCAGCAGCGCCGAGATCAACGAACACACCGCCGCTTACCACTTCCACGAACCGCTGGGCGTGGTCGGCCAGATCATCCCGTGGAACTTCCCGCTGCTGATGGCCGCCTGGAAACTCGCGCCAGCCCTGGCCGCCGGTAACTGCGTGGTGCTCAAGCCTGCCGAGCAAACCCCGCTGGGCATCAACGTGCTGATGGAACTGATCGGCGACCTGCTGCCGCCGGGCGTGCTGAACGTGGTGCACGGCTACGGCAAAGAAGCCGGCGAAGCCCTGGCCACCAGCAAGCGCATCGCCAAGATCGCCTTCACCGGCTCCACGCCAGTGGGCTCGCACATCATGCACGCGGCCGCCGAGAACATCATTCCGTCCACCGTTGAGCTGGGCGGCAAGTCGCCGAACATCTTCTTCGCCGACATCATGAAAGCCGAACCGCAATTCATCGAGAAGGCCGCCGAAGGTTTGGTGCTGGCGTTCTTCAACCAGGGCGAAGTGTGCACCTGCCCTTCCCGCGCGCTGGTGGAAGAGTCGATCTACGACGACTTCATGAAAGTGGTGATGAAGAAGGTCGAGTCGATCAAACGTGGCGACCCGCTGGACACCGACACCATGGTCGGCGCCCAGGCGTCCGAGCAGCAATTCGACAAGATTTTGTCCTACCTCGAAATCGCCAAGGGCGAAGGCGCCGAGCTGCTCACCGGCGGCAAGGTCGAGAAGCTGACCGGCGATCTGGCCACCGGCTATTACATCCAGCCAACCCTGCTCAAGGGCACCAACAAGATGCGGGTGTTCCAGGAAGAAATCTTTGGCCCGGTGGTGAGCATCACCACGTTCAAGGATGAAGCCGAAGCCCTGGCGATTGCCAACGACACCGAGTTCGGCCTGGGTGCCGGCCTGTGGACCCGCGACATCAACCGCGCGTACCGCATGGGCCGGGCGATCAAGGCCGGGCGTGTATGGACCAACTGCTACCACCTGTACCCGGCGCATGCCGCGTTCGGTGGTTACAAGAAGTCCGGTGTGGGCCGTGAGACTCACAAGATGATGCTTGATCACTATCAGCAGACCAAAAACCTGCTGGTGAGCTACGACATCAATCCGCTGGGCTTCTTCTAACTCACAACCCGCTCCCACA
>NZ_JACAPH010000029.1:104044-199272 GCF_013385805.1 Pseudomonas sp. C6002
CCCGCTCCCACACTTGATCTTCACAAGACCTTGCTACTCATTCGGCTTACTTAAGTAAGCCGGGATAAAACAATAAGAAAGGGATTCCATCATGCCCAGCGAACCGAATGGCGCTCCGGCGTCCGGGTCTTCCGTCGACTTTGAAAAAGTCGGCACCGAATACTTCCAACAACGGGAACTGAAAAAAGGCGCTGCCGGCTGGGTACTATTAGTCGGTCTCGGTGTTGCCTACGTCATCTCCGGCGACTACGCCGGCTGGAACTTCGGCCTGGCCCAGGGTGGCTGGGGCGGCATGTTCCTCGCCACACTGCTGATGGCCACCATGTACCTGTGCATGTGTTTCTCCCTGGCCGAACTGTCTTCCATGATTCCTACCGCCGGCGGCGGCTACGGCTTTGCCCGAAGCGCGTTCGGCCCCTGGGGCGGGTTCCTCACCGGCACCGCGATCCTTATCGAATACGCCATCGCCCCCGCCGCCATCGCGGTGTTTATCGGCGCCTATTGCGAATCGCTGTTCGGCATTGGCGGCTGGATGATCTACCTAGCGTTCTACATCATCTTTATCGGCATCCACATCTTCGGCGTGGGTGAAGCGCTGAAGCTGATGTTTGTGATTACCGCCGTCGCCGCGATTGCCCTGGGTGTGTTCCTGGTGTCGATGGTGCCGCACTTCAGTGTCGCCAACCTGCTGGACATCCCGGTGACCGAGGCCAAGGGCGCCAGCTCTTTCCAGCCCTTCGGTTATGTCGGCGTTTGGGCGGCGATTCCCTATGCGATCTGGTTCTTTTTGGCCGTCGAAGGTGTGCCACTGGCCGCTGAAGAAACCAAGAACCCCAAACGCGACCTGCCCCGCGGCCTGATCGGCGCCATTGTGGTACTGACCAGCTTCGCCCTGCTGATTTTGGTGATCGCCCCCGGCGGTGCTGGCGCCTACGCGCTGATGGCATCGGGCAATCCGCTGGTGGAAGCCTTGTCCAAAGCCTACGGCGGCTCCACGTGGATGGGCCACTTCGTCAATCTGGTGGGCCTGGCCGGGCTGATCGCGAGCTTCTTCTCGATCATCTACGCCTACTCCCGGCAGATCTTCGCCCTCTCCCGCGCCGGATACCTGCCGCGCAAGCTGTCGCAGACCAACAAAAGCAAGGCACCGGTACTGGCCCTGGTGATCCCCGGCATCATCGGGTTCGGCCTGTCGCTGACCGGCCAAGGCGATTTGCTGATCCTGGTCGCCGTATTCGGCGCGACCATTTCCTACGTGCTGATGATGGCCGCGCACATTACCTTGCGCATCCGCCGCCCCAAAATGGACCGCCCTTACCGTACTCCGGGCGGCATCTTCACCTCGGGCGTCGCCCTGGTACTGGCCTGCATCGCTGTTGTGGCGGGCTTTCTGGTGGATCCGCGCGTGGTGATTGGCGCGGCGATCATCTATGGAGTATTAATTGCTTACTTTGCTTTCTACAGTCGGCATCACTTGGTAGCAGGCACGCCGGAAGAAGAATTTGCGGCGATCCAGGCCGCAGAGGCCGCCTTGCACTAACTGCCATAAACCTCGACGCGGGCGCTTTACTCACATTCAGCCCGCGTCGACAAGGAGACTCTGTATGGCAAGCTTTTCCCACGCGGTCGGTGTATTGACCTACCGCTTCGACAGCCTCAAGGACGTGATGGCCAAGGCCAGCCCGGCCCGCTCCGGGGATTTTTTGGCGGGTGTTGCCGCCCAGAACGATGGCGAGCGGGTCGCGGCGCAAATGGCCTTGGCCAACATTCCGTTGAAGCACTTTCTCGAAGAAGTGTTGATCCCGTACGAAAGCGACGAAGTCACCCGGCTGATTATCGATACCCACGATAAACAGGCGTTTTCCGTGGTCAGCCACCTGACCGTCGGGGGTTTGCGGGATTGGCTGCTCAGCGACGCGGCCGACGAACAGAGCCTGCGCGCCCTGGCGCCCGGGCTGACACCGGAAATGGCCGCCGCCGTGTCGAAGATCATGCGCGTGCAGGACCTGGTACTGGTGGCGCAGAAAATCCGCGTCGTCACACAGTTCCGCGGCACGATGGGCCTGCGCGGGCGCCTGTCCACCCGCCTGCAGCCCAACCATCCCACCGATGAGCCGGCCGGTATCGCCGCGAGCATTCTTGACGGCCTGCTCTACGGCAACGGCGACGCCATGATCGGCATCAACCCGGCCACCGACAGCATCGCCTCGATCTGCGCGATGCTGGAAATGCTCGACGCGATCATCCAGCGTTATGAAATCCCGACCCAGGCCTGCGTGCTGACCCACGTCACCACCTCCATCGAAGCCATCAACCGTGGCGTGCCGCTGGACCTGGTGTTCCAGTCGATCGCCGGCACCGAGGCGGCCAATGCCAGCTTCGGCATCAGCCTGAGCGTGCTGCAGGAAGGCTACGACGCGGGCCTGAGCCTTAATCGCGGCACCCTCGGGCAAAACCTGATGTATTTCGAAACCGGCCAGGGCAGCGCCTTGTCGGCCAACGCACACTTTGGCGTCGACCAGCAAACCTGCGAAACCCGCGCCTATGCCGTTGCCCGGCATTTCAAGCCGTTTTTGGTGAACACGGTCGTAGGATTTATCGGCCCCGAGTACCTGTACAACGGCAAGCAGATCATCCGCGCCGGCCTCGAAGACCACTTCTGCGGCAAGCTACTGGGCGTGCCCATGGGGTGCGACATCTGCTACACCAACCATGCCGAAGCCGACCAGGACGACATGGACACCCTGCTCACCCTGCTGGGCGTGGCCGGGATCAACTTCATCATGGGCATCCCGGGCTCCGACGACATCATGCTCAACTACCAGACCACTTCATTTCACGACGCGCTGTACGCCCGCCAAACATTGGGTTTAAAGCCGGCACCGGAGTTTGAACAGTGGCTGGCGAAAATGGGCATCTTCACGCAAGCCGACGGCAAGGTGCACTTCGGCAACAGCCTGCCACCGGCATTCCGCCACGCCTTGGCGCAACTGGGATGAAGAAGGAACCGCCCGTGCACATCGACACCCCGGAAAACAACGTGGACAACCCGTGGCTTGAGCTGCGGCGCCTGACCCCGGCGCGGATTGCCCTGGGCCGCACCGGCACCAGCATGCCTACCGGCGCGCAGCTGGATTTCCAGTTCGCCCATGCCCAGGCCCGCGACGCGGTACACCTGCCGTTTGATCATGCAGGACTCAGCAGCCAACTGGCGGAGCGCGGCCGCGACAGCCTGTTGCTGCACAGCGCCGCCGTCGACCGCCACAGCTACCTGCAACGCCCGGACCTTGGGCGCCGCCTCAGTGATGAATCCGTCCAGGCCCTGCGGGACTATGCCGAAGCCAACCCCGGCGGCGTGGACCTGGCGGTGGTGGTGGCCGATGGCTTGTCGGCCCTGGCGGTGCATAAACATACGTTGCCGTTTCTTACACGCATGGAGGAACAAACCGACGCTGAAGGCTGGTCGCTGTCACCGGTGATTCTGGTGGAACAGGGCCGTGTCGCCGTCGCGGATGAAGTCGGCCAGTTGCTCGGGGCAAAAATGGTAGTGATCCTGATCGGCGAGCGGCCGGGGCTCAGCTCGCCGGACAGCCTGGGGCTGTATTTCACCTACAACCCCAAGGTCGGACTCACTGACGCCTACCGCAACTGCATCTCCAATGTGCGCCTGGAAGGCTTGAGCTACGGCATGGCCGCTCACCGCCTGCTTTACTTGATGCGGGAGGCCTGTCGCCGGCAGTTGTCGGGGGTCAACCTCAAGGATGAAGCGCAGGTACAAACCCTCGATTCGGATGATCCCGACCTGATGAAAGGAAACTTCCTGCTCAGCCCACCGAAGGACTGATCCCTGCACGATTGCGCTTTTTCTCTGCTTTAGGCAGCATCGAGACACGGCCGCTTGTGTGGTCATACCCCATTTGGAAGTTGAGGCCTGGCATGCGGATTACTCAAGCGACCCTGGAACACCTGGACCTGTTGACCCCGCTTTTCGTCAAATACCGCGAGTTTTACGGCGCGCTGCCATTTCCTGATTCGAGCCGCGCCTTCCTGGAAAAACGCCTGCGCCGCAAGGAGTCCGTGATCTACCTGGCGCTGGCCGACGATGACGACAAGAAACTGCTTGGCTTTTGCCAGCTGTATCCAAGCTTTTCATCGTTGTCCCTCAAGCGGGTGTGGATCCTCAACGACATCTACGTCGCCGAAGACGCACGCCGGCAGTTGGTGGCCGACAACCTGATGCGTACCGCGAAGAAGATGGCCAAGGAAACTCAAGCCGTGCGCCTGCGTGTGTCCACCAGCAGTGACAACCAGGTGGCGCAGAAAACCTATGAGTCCATCGGTTTTCGGGAAGACACCGAGTTCAAGAACTACGTGCTTGCGATCAGCGATGACTGACAACTATTAACCAAACCTCATACATCTGTTGTGGGAGCCCCCTCCCACACTGACGCTGTGTCTACAATCAGATCGCTTTCGCGACATTCCCCGCTACAAAACCAGCACGCTTTTCACAACTCTATCCGTATAATGCGGACCTTTCAGGGTCGTAAGAAATACGCCACTACCTTGTAGCCCTTATTACCCGAAGCCTCCGCACAGGCCCGCTGAGCCAGGCCATTCACACAGGTGCCCTCCATGGATTTCAACCCGCTCGACCTTATCCTGCATCTCGACGTGTACCTCGACATGCTGGTGAGAAACTACGGAGTGTGGATCTACGCCATTCTGTTCCTGGTTATCTTTTGCGAAACCGGCCTGGTGGTCATGCCGTTTCTGCCGGGTGATTCCTTACTGTTCATCGCCGGCGCTGTTGCAGCGGGCGGCGGCATGGACCCGATATTGCTGGGCGGCCTGCTTATGCTCGCGGCCATCCTGGGTGACAGTACCAACTACGTGATCGGACGAACGGCCGGGGAACGCTTGTTCAGCAACCCCAACTCGAAGATCTTCCGCCGCGACTACCTGCAAAAAACCCACGACTTCTACGACAAGCACGGCGGCAAAACCGTGACCCTGGCGCGCTTCCTGCCGATCCTGCGGACCTTCGCACCGTTCGTCGCCGGCATCGCCAAGATGCCTTACCCGCGCTTCTTCGGTTTCAGCGTGTTCGGCACCGTCCTCTGGGTCGGCGGCCTGGTAACCCTGGGCTACTTCTTCGGCAACGTGCCGTTCATCAAGAAAAACCTGTCGCTGCTGGTGGTGTTCATCATCCTGCTGTCGCTGGTACCGATGATCATCGGCGTGTTCCGCAGCCGCTTTGGCCGCAGCTCCTCCGAAGCCAAGCCGCAGTAATCTGCGATGTGGTCCCTGAGCGCCTGGCGTCGCCGGCGCCTGCTGGCCAAGCACCCGATTGCCGATGAAACGTGGCAGCGGGTGCGCCATCACCTGACCTTCCTCGACGGCATCACTGCCGAGCAAGACCAGTGGTTGCGGGAAGCCTGCGTGGTGTTCCTCGCCGAAAAACACCTCACCGCCCTGCCCGGCGTCGAACTGCACCAGGAACAACGCCTGCTGCTCGCCGCCCAGGCACAACTGCCGCTGATGAACCTCGGCGACCTCGACTGGTACCAGGGCTTCCACGAGATCGTGCTGTACCCCGACGACTTCCTCAGCCCGCAGCGCCATCGCGACGCCAGCGGCGTGGAGCACGAGTGGGACGGCGAGCACAGCGGCGAAGCCTGGCAACAGGGCCCGGTGATCCTTGCGTGGCCCGGCGTACTGGCCAGCGGCAACTGGGAAGGCTACAACCTGGTCATTCACGAACTGGCCCACAAGCTGGACATGCTCAACGGCGACGCCAACGGCCTGCCACCCCTGCACCACGACATGCGCGTGCAGGAATGGGCCAGCGTCATGCAAAGCGCCTTCGACGACCTCAACCGCCAGCTCGACCGCAACCCTGACGCCGAAACGGCCATCGACCCCTACGCCGCGGAAAACCCGGCCGAGTTCTTTGCCGTCACCAGCGAATATTTCTTCAGTGCCCCGGATTTACTGGTCAGCAGTTATCCACAGGTGTACGAGCAACTGAGCCACTTCTACCGTCAGGATCCCCTGGCGCGCCTGCACCAACTGCAGGCCGGCGACGTGCGGTATCAGACGGAACGCCAAGCGCACTACGACGTCTGACGCATGGCATCGGCGTCAGAATATGCCTATAATCGCCGCCACTTTTAGGCCAATCCGGCCATGTTCCATGGCCAACTACGGGGGCAACGCCCAATGAGCTACAGCAAGATTCCGGCTGGCAAAGACCTGCCGAACGACATCTACGTCGCCATCGAGATTCCGGCCAACCACGCGCCGATCAAATACGAAATCGACAAAGACAGCGACTGCCTGTTCGTTGACCGTTTCATGGCCACCCCGATGTTCTACCCGGCCAACTACGGTTTCATCCCCAACACCCTGGCAGACGACGGTGACCCCCTCGACGTGCTGGTCGTGACCCCTTACCCGGTTACCCCAGGCTCGGTTATCCGCGCCCGCCCGGTCGGCATCCTGAACATGACTGACGACGGCGGCGGCGATGCCAAAGTTATCGCAGTACCACACGACAAGCTGTCCCAGCTGTATGTCGACGTGAAGGAATACACCGATCTGCCGCCACTGCTGCTGGAACAGATCAAACACTTCTTCGAGAACTACAAAGACCTCGAAAAAGGCAAATGGGTGAAGATCGACGGTTGGGGCAATGCAGACGCCGCCCGCGCCGAGATCCTGAAGTCGGTCGCTGCCTACAAAGGCTGATACCGCTATTCGCTCTGAAAAAGCCCCGATTAAACGGGGCTTTTTTTGTGGGAAAAATATAAACATTCGGCTACTTTAATAAACATATTTACAGCAATTGTTTAACTAGCTTAATAAACTAGCAGAATAGTCCTGCGATAAGGAAACACCTACATACAGCAACTCAACGCATGGTTTATTTGATCTGATTTTACGGCCAGTAAACTCTGCGTTTATGAATACATCAGGTGATCGCTTAAGAGCGCTATTACGGGAAGTTCATCTTTCCGCTTCCGACTTCGCCAAGAACCGCGATGTTACGCCTCAACACGTAAACAACTGGTTCAAACGCGGCGTCCCCATGGGCCGGCTCAACGAGTTCGCAGAATTGTTGTGCGTCACCAGCCGTTGGCTGCGCACAGGCGAAGGCCCCAAACATCCACCCGCCAACTACCTGCTGGAAGGATCCGATGCAGACACCTCCCACCGTATCGCCCGCGAGACCAGCGGCAACTACATCACCCACCCGGTCTCGGGCCCGGTAAAAATCGACGTGGAGATCCCCCTCCACCCCACCTTCACCTCGACCGAAAGCATCCGCCTCTCCCTGCACACCCTTGAAGCCATCGGTGTAAGCCCGGAGCGGGCACTCGGGGCCTACATGGTCGGCAACAGCATGATCGACATCATCCAGGACGGAAGTACCCTTGCCATCGACTGTGGTCGCAAACAGATCATCGATGGCGAAATCTACGCGGTAGAGCACGACGGAATGCTGCGGATCAAATACCTCTACAACCGTCCAGGAGGTGGCCTGCGGATGCGCAGCCACAACAGCGCCGAGCATCCGGACGAGTTTTTGACCTATGAGCAGCGGCATGAGCAGAACTTTGAGATTCTGGGTTGGGTGTTCTGGTGGGCGACACTGAATAACCGCCGCCCGCCGGTGCCGCTGGATGAGCATTTATTGGGCTACGAAGGCTCTAAATCGGATCCGGAGCTGGGAAATTGAGGCGAATGTGGGTATTATCCGCCGCACATTTGGCAGGGGGTTGGCGTGAAGCCGGTCCGCCCTGCCTGGCGATGCGGAGGAGTTCCCGCTGATGCCCCTTATCACCTGGGTGTGAGCCCGGGTGAACGATTTGAAGGCTGGTGAGGTTTACCAAAAATAAGCTGAACCAGTCCCCGAGAAGCCGGCCACAAGCCGGCTTTTTAATGCCTGGAAGAAATGCGCTACACCTGCCAGGCATCGAGCTATTTGAGAACGCGCCAACCGCTCCAAGGCACGCAAGCCGTCTTTTCCATCCTCAGGACATTCGCCTGATACGTCGCTAAAAGCCCGTTCCAAGAACACGTTTCGCATACCTGTCGTTACCAACGACATGACATCAAGACGTGTCGCAGAAATCAAAATATAGCGACACGTAGTGCACGCATGTTTACACTGACGCCACGAAAGGGCGCCCTGATGAGCCCCTCTTACCTTTAGACGGATAAGTCAAAGACCGAGCCCCATCCATGACCGCATCCCACCTTCCCTGGCAGGCTGACAAGCCCTACAACCAGCTTCCCACTTTGCCACCGGCAACTGTTCTGGAAACCCATGCAGTGCTCAAACGCTGCATTGAGGCCCGCACAGCCCTGGCCGAATTGAAGCAAGCGGCTGAGCTGATCCCTAACCAGACAATGCTGATCAACACCATTCCATTGCTGGAGGCCAAGGACAGCTCAGAGATCGAAAGTATCGTCACCACCACGGATTTGCTCTTTCAGCATGCTCAGGATGGAGATAGCCACGCAGACCCAGCGACCAAGGAAGCACTGCGCTACCGCAAAGCCCTGCAGAAAGGTTATCAATCGTTGGCCGACCGCCCACTCTCCACCGGTACTGCAGTCGAAATCTGCCGCACGCTTAAAGGCGTGAACATGGATATACGCCGGGTGCCAGGAGTCCAGCTAGCCAACGACCGAACCGGCGAGATCATCTATACCCCACCGGAAGGCGAAGATCGCTTACGTGACATGCTCGCCAACTGGGAGCGCTTCCTGCACAACGAGACCGACCTGGATCCATTAGTACGTATGGCGGTTAGTCACTATCAATTCGAAGCCATTCACCCATTCACCGACGGCAATGGCCGTACCGGGCGAGTGCTCAACACCCTGTACCTGATCCAGGAAGGCCTGCTGAATCTACCGATTCTCTACCTTAGCCGTTACATCATTGCCCATAGAGCCGATTACTACCGCCTGTTGCTTGATGTCACTCGCAAACAAGCCTGGGAGCCTTGGCTGCTGTACATGCTCAGCGCTGTGGAAGAAACAGCACGCTGGACTTGTGCAAAAATTGCCGCTATTCGCAGCCTGTCCGAGCACACCACCCAGTTTGTTCGTGAGCAGTTGCCGAAAACCTATTCCCGCGAGCTGGTAGACGTCATTTTCGAACAGCCCTACTGCCGCATCAGCAACGTCGTCGACAAACAGATTGCCCAGCGTCAAGCAGCCTCCCGTTACCTCAAAGAACTAGTCGCCATCGGCGTTCTGCAAGAGGTTCAGGTTGGCAAGGAAAAGCTCTTCATCCATCCCAAGCTGATGCAGTTACTCACTCGCGACAACAACGACTTCAAGCCATACGCCTGAGGGGAGAGCTTTACTCGATGACAATCGTCTGCCGGGATCTGCGCCCCTGAGCCGTGATGATTAGCATTTGGTCAGTAGGTTGCTGACCAAATGCATCGTTACCTCAGTGTCGGCTTAGGATCCTCACCTCGGCTGCAAGCAATCCAACGCCCTATCCACCACCACCTTCGACATCTCCACCAAATGCATCACCGCCCGCTGCGCGCCGTTCAGCGGCTCGGTCGACGCCTGGGCGGTTGCTACGGCGCAATGCAGCAACTCGGCAGCATGGGCCAGCGCATCTTCGAAACTCAGTTCGTCATCGACGGTAAACGGGTTGGGTGAAGGCTGCGCGTCCGGCGCTTTAAGGTAGTGATCGATCACTCGACGCGAGGCATCAGTGTCGCGGAGTAAGGCTTTATGGAATGCGGGTGGATCGGGGGTAACTTTGACCATGGTAAATCTCCAATCAAACATTTGGAGCCACCACTCCTCGCGACTAAACGAAGGCGGCAGCTGTACGCAGGTTAGTCGACCGGTCGATTGGAAACCCGGCGCGCCCGAGGGCGCCCTGCGCACAGCCACCATAAAAGTGCAGGCGAAAAACGGCCTGACTCATGAACTGATCGTGCGCCAATCGAATCCGGGCGACTAAACCCGATCACCGAATATGCAGTGACGGAACGCAGACTAGTCGCGGGATTTTGCTGGCGCAAGCGCTTGGAATTCTCTAGGAAACGTCCTGCAAATGAAAGGGATCAGTCTTCCTGGCCATTCCCAATCACTGCATCTTCTTGACTCTCCCCCTAAGGTCACACCTCACCCTGAAACCCCAGTTTTCAGGACCGCACCACCATGAGCCAACGCATCCTGGTCATCCTCGGCCACCCTTCCAGCACCAGCTTCTGCTCGGCCCTCACCGACACCTACATCACCAGCGCCAAAAACGCCGGCCACGAAGTACGCATCCTGCGTCTGGGTGAACTGGCTTTCGACCCTATCCTCCACAACGGCTACAACCAGGCCCAGCCTCTGGAACCCGACCTGCTCAACGCTCAATCCGACATCCTGTGGGCCAATCACCTGACGTTTGTTTTCCCCGTCTGGTGGGGTGGCATCCCTGCGTTGATGAAAGGTTTTATCGACCGAATTTTCCTATCCGGTTTCGCCTTCAAATACCGCAAGGGAAAGACCTTCCCCGACAAACTCCTGAAGGGCAGAACCGCGCACTTGCTGGTGACCCTGGACACGCCGCCGTGGTATTACAGGTGGTTCTACCGCATGCCCGCGCTGCACCAGATACGCAAGACGACGCTGGAGTTTTGTGGCATCCAGCTGATCAAGACGTTGCAGTTCGGGCCGGTGCTTGGCTCTACGCCAGCACAGCGGGAACAGTGGCTGAAACAGGCCGGCGCACTCTTTGGGAAAAGGACTTTTCATGTACATCGGCAAAGCCGCGCAACTGTCGGGCACAACCATCAAAGCGATTCGTCACTATGAAGCCATCGGCCTGTTGCCGCCGCCGCAGCGGGAAGGTCGTTATCGGATTTACTCCACGCAAAGTGTCGAACTGCTGACGTTCATCAAGTGCGCCCAGCAGTTGGGTTTCAAGCTCAAGGAGTTGCAGGCGATTCTAAGTGGGCATCCTGGTGATGGTTTGCCCTGGGAGCTGGCGGACAAGGCGATCGCCAACAAGAAGCAGGAGTTGGTGCGGCAGATCGAGGCATTGCAGAAGATGCATGGAGGACTGGTCGAGTTTGAGGCCAGTCTCAAGGATGCTCAGGGCCAATGCACCGCACCACTGAAAACGCCACTGCCGTCAATGAGCTGAATCGCTGTTTTACGTAGTACCGGGCAGCGGCTCGGAACAGAAAAAGCTTCGCAAGTAATGGAGTGGTTTCCGGCCGCACTGGGAAAGGTCCACTTCGAGCGCGATTGGCAATGGCGTGCTGGCGGGAAGTTGGACGGCGATTACCGGCGTGTGGGACGCCATCAAGCAAGCGCAGGAGATCTTCAAGGACGCCGGCAAGCTGTTTGAAAGCCTGGGGGCGACAGCCAGCGAATCGATGGAGCTGGCGAGTACTGCGCCAAAGGTTATGGAACAGGCGATCCTGCTGGCCAGTGATGAGGCGGCGCTGTACCTGATGTGCGCATCTGACTGGACAGTGAGCCGAATAGCTCACACAATCGACTCACCAAATGAGCCGAATAAGCCTCCTATTCGGCTCACGCACAGAGCATGCCTCCATGGATCAACCGAACTGGATCTGGCAACAACCCGACTGGCCGCACTTTCACTGGCAACCAGAGCGCCTTGCAGCGTTGTTGCGAGAGTGCACGCAGGCGCAAGGAAAGTTGCTGGGCATGCTCGGTTCGGTCAGCCAGGCCCAGAGTTCGGAGAATGAACTGGATGCGTTGCTGCAAAACATTCTGACCTCCTCGGCCATCGAGGGTGAGCAACTGAATGTGGGTTCCGTACGTTCCTCTTTGGCCCGACGCCTGGGCCTGGAGCAATTGCAAGACGGCTCCGTGAGCCGACGTAGCGAGGGCCTGGCTGACTTGATGCTGGACGCCACGCA
The DNA here is from genome assembly GCF_013385805.1 of Pseudomonas sp. C6002. Taxonomy (NCBI): domain Bacteria; kingdom Pseudomonadati; phylum Pseudomonadota; class Gammaproteobacteria; order Pseudomonadales; family Pseudomonadaceae; genus Pseudomonas; species Pseudomonas sp. C6002. Next base: position 115,972 of record NZ_JACAPH010000029.1, read on the forward strand.
ACAGTTTGCTCAACCGTTTACCCTCACCCGTCTATTCAAATGGCATCGATGGTTGTTTCCCGCCGAGGAAGCCCGCTTTTCAACCCACGGCTTGAACGTAGGCGCGTTAAGGGGGGATGAGCCTATGCAGGTTGTGTCGGGACGACTGGACCGACCCACTGTGCATTTCGAGGCCCCACCCCGCCAAGGACTGGAGCAGTCGCTGGACGATTTCATCGAATGGTTTGAAGCCAGCCGGAATCATGCGGCCCTTGACCCATTGCTCCGCGCAGGCCTGGCGCATTTCTGGTTCGTCACCCTGCACCCCTTCGATGATGGCAACGGTCGTCTGACGCGGGCTATTACTGACCTCGCGCTTGCCCAGGCGGAGAACCAGGCGATCCGCTTCTACGCCATGTCGGCAAGCATCCTTGAAGACCGGGCAGGCTATTACCGTGCACTGGAAACCAGTCAAAAAGCCACGCTGGATGTCACCGATTGGCTAGAGTGGTTCCTGCAAACCCTGCTTCGTAGCCTGCAGCAGGCGATGGCGCGGATCGACCGGGTGCTGGGTAAAACTCGCTTCTGGCAACGGCATCGAGACAACGTACTCAGCGCCGAGCAGACAAAAGTCTTGAATCGCTTGCTCGACGGCGGCGAGAAGGGCTTTGAGCACGGGATCAGCGCGGCCCAATATCAAGCGGTAGCCAAAGTGTCCAAGGCAACGGCGACCCGACATCTGGCCGATCTTCTGGAAAAAAACTTCCTGGTTCGGCTACCCGGCGGCGGCCGCAGCACCCGCTATCAAATCAACACCCAAGGCGATTGATTTACAAGGCAAATCCCCCCACTCATTTGCCCCAATCCCCCATGTCTGCTAGTGTCGCGCCGGTTTACCGTCTACCGGAATAGCCGCCATGGCCCGCAAAAAAGTTGCACTCGATTTCGAACAATCCCTCGCCGACCTGCAAACCCTGGTCGAGCGGATGGAGAACGGCGAGTTGTCGCTGGAAGACTCGTTGACCGCATTCGAGCAAGGCATCGGACTGACCCGCGACTGCCAGAGCGCCCTGGCGCAGGCGGAGCAGAAGGTCCAGGTGTTGCTGGAACGCGATGGGGAGTTGGCCGAAGAACCTTTCGATGCGGAACAGCCTGAATGATCGACGCTTATCAGGCCGGCAGCCAGGCCCGGGTCAATGCTGCGCTGGATCCGCTGTTTGTCGCGCCCAGCCCTGAGCTGAACCGCCTGTATGAGGCCATGCGCTACAGCGTGATGAACGGTGGCAAGCGCGTTCGCCCGTTGCTCGCCTATGCGGCCTGTGAAGCCCTCGGCGCCCAGCCGGAGGAAGCCAACGGCGCCGCCTGTGCGGTGGAGTTGATCCACGCTTACTCCCTGGTACACGACGATTTGCCGGCAATGGACGACGACGATCTGCGTCGCGGCCAACCCACTACCCATAAAGCCTTTGATGAAGCCTGCGCGATTCTCGCCGGTGACGGCCTGCAAAGCCTGGCGTTCAGCGCCCTGCTGGACCCGCGCCTGAGCAGCGTTAACGCCGAGATCCGTCTGCGCATGGTTACCGCGCTGGCGCTGGCCGCAGGGCCTGCCGGCATGGTCGGCGGCCAGGCGATTGACCTGGGCTCGGTCGGTTTGAAGCTCGATCAACAAGCCCTGGAATACATGCACCGCCACAAGACCGGCGCGCTGATCGAGGCCGCCGTGCACCTCGGCGCCCTGGCCAGTGGCCGTGCCGAAGCGGCGCAACTGGCGGCGCTGCAAACCTACGCGCGGGCCATCGGCCTGGCGTTCCAGGTGCAGGACGATATTCTCGACGTTGAAAGTGATACCGCGACCCTCGGCAAGCGCCAGGGTGCTGATATCGCACGGGACAAGCCGACTTATCCTTCGCTTCTCGGGCTGGAAGCCGCCAAGGCGTACGCCCTGGAGCTGCGGGACCAGGCCCTGGATGCCCTGCGACCTTTCGACGCGGCTGCCGAGCCACTGCGTGACCTGGCGCGGTATATCGTCGAACGTCGCCACTGACAACAGCGGCCTTTTCCACCGCATATCAGCCAAGTTCGGCGCTCTGCGTGGGCAGTTTGCGATGCTTGAGGTAAACTGCCGCCTCTTCTATACCTATAACGATTCGCCTGATGCCCACGACGTTTCAAGAGATTCCCCGCAAGCGCCCGGCCACGCCCCTGCTGGACCGTGCCAACACGCCAGCCGGCCTGCGCCGCCTGGGTGAAGCCGAGCTGGAAACCCTGGCCGATGAGTTGCGCCTGGAATTGCTCTACACGGTCGGCCAGACCGGTGGGCATTTCGGTGCCGGCCTGGGCGTCATTGAGCTGACCATTGCGCTGCATTACGTATTCGACACTCCGGATGACCGGCTGGTGTGGGACGTGGGTCATCAGGCCTATCCGCACAAGATTCTAACCGGACGCCGCGAGCGCATGGCCACACTGCGCCAGAAGGATGGCATCGCCGCCTTCCCGCGCCGCTCCGAGAGCGAGTACGACACCTTTGGCGTCGGCCACTCCAGCACCTCTATCAGTGCAGCGTTGGGCATGGCGATTGCCGCCCGCCTGCAAAACAGCGATCGCAAGGCGATTGCGGTGATCGGTGATGGCGCGTTGACCGCCGGCATGGCCTTCGAGGCGCTGAACCACGCACCGGAAGTGGACGCCAACATGCTGGTGATCCTCAACGACAACGACATGTCGATCTCGCGCAATGTCGGTGGCCTGTCGAATTACCTGGCAAAAATCCTCTCCAGCCGCACTTACGCAAGCATGCGTGAAGGCAGCAAGAAGGTGCTCTCGCGTCTGCCCGGCGCGTGGGAAATTGCCCGTCGTACCGAAGAATATGCCAAGGGCATGCTGGTTCCCGGCACCCTGTTCGAAGAGTTGGGCTGGAACTACATCGGCCCGATCGACGGCCATGACCTGCCAACCCTGATCGCCACCCTGCGCAACATGCGTGACCTTAAAGGCCCGCAGTTCCTGCATATCGTGACCAAGAAAGGCAAAGGCTTCGCCCCGGCGGAAGTCGACCCGATTGGTTACCACGCGATCACCAAGCTGGAACCGCTGAACGCCCCGGCCGCCGCGCCGAAGAAGCCCAGCGGTCCAAAGTATTCCGGTGTGTTCGGCGAATGGCTGTGTGACATGGCCGCCGCCGACCCGCGCCTGGTGGGCATCACCCCGGCGATGAAGGAAGGTTCCGACCTGGTGGCGTTCAGCGAGCGTTTCCCGCTGCGCTATTTTGACGTGGCCATCGCCGAGCAACATGCGGTGACCTTCGCCGCGGGCATGGCCTGTGAAGGCGCCAAGCCGGTGGTAGCGATCTACTCCACGTTCCTGCAACGCGGTTATGACCAGTTGATTCATGACGTCGCGGTGCAGAACCTCGACGTGCTGTTCGCCATCGACCGTGCGGGCCTGGTGGGCGAAGACGGCCCGACCCATGCCGGCAGCTTCGACCTCTCGTACCTGCGCTGCATCCCCGGCATGCTGGTGATGACCCCGAGCGACGAGAACGAACTGCGCAAGATGCTCAGCACCGGCCACCTGTACAACGGCCCGGCGGCTGTGCGCTATCCGCGGGGGAATGGTCCGAATGCGGTGATCGAAAAGGACCTTGAGCCTATCGAAATCGGCAAGGGTATCGTCCGCCGCCAGGGCAGCGGCGTTGCCTTGCTGGTGTTCGGCGTGCAATTGGCTGAAGCCTTGAAAGTGGCCGAGAAGATCGACGCCACGGTGGTAGACATGCGTTTCGTCAAGCCACTGGACGAGGCCTTGGTGCGCGAGATCGCCGGCAGCCATGAGCTGCTGGTGACCCTCGAAGAAAACGCCATCATGGGCGGCGCCGGTGCGGCAGTCAGTGAGTTCCTGGCGCGGGAGAATATCCTCAAGTCGGTGCTGCACCTGGGCCTGCCGGATGTGTATGTCGAGCATGCCAAGCCGGCGCAGATGCTGGCCGAGTGCGGGCTGGATGAATCCGGGATTGAAGCTTCGGTTCGTCAGCGCATGGCCCTGCTGGGCCTGTAGAAACGCGATTAAAAATGTGGGAGCGGGCTTGCTCGCGAAAGCGCTGGGTCAGTCGACAGATGCATTGACTGACACTGCGCCTTCGCGAGCAAGCCCGCTCCCACATTTGTTTTATGCCAACTTCAAATGCTACGGACAGCCCATGAACCGCCTTCGCCTCGCCCTGCCCCTTCTGTTACTGCCCGCCACCGACTTGCTCGCCGACAGTTTCGAACGCGACCAAGCCCTCAAGCTGCCCGACGTGGTGATCAGCGCCAACCGCCAGGTCCAGGCGCGCAACGACAGCAGCGCCGCCAACACCGTCTTCACCCGCGACGACATCGACCGCCTGCAACCCACCAGCGTGACCGACTTGCTCAGCCGCGTGCCCGGCGTGCAGGTTTCACAGGCCGGTGGCCGTGGCAGTCTGGCAAGCGTTTACATTCGTGGCACCAAGTCGGCCCAGAGCCTGGTGCTGGTCGACGGCCAGCGCATCGGCAACTCGACTTCCGGCGACAGCAACCTGCAGCACCTGAACATCCAGCAGATCGAACGCGTGGAAGTCCTGCGTGGTTCGCGCTCGGTGATCTACGGCAGCGATGCGATTGGCGGGGTGATCCAGATTTTCACCCGGCGTGGTAACGAGTCCGGCCTGCAACCCCGCCTGCATGTGGGATTTGGCAGCAACCAGACGTGGGAACGCAGCCTGGGCTTGTCCGGCGGCGATGCGCAAACCCGCTTCAACCTCGGCGCCAGCCTGGATGACACGGCGGGAATCAATCGCACGTACGACTCCTATCCCAGCGACCGTGACCATGACGCCTATCGCAACCAGGCCATCAGTTTCAGCCTGAGCCATGCCTTCAACGATGACCTCGAAGCGGGTGTGAACGTGCTGGATAACCGCGGCAAAAGCGAATTCGACAACCCGTTCGGTCGCTTCGATTCGACCACCTTCCAAAGCTTCCAGCAAAAGCCCTACACCCACTTCACCGTGAGCAGTGTCAGCACCTATGTTGACGCGCGTATCAATGACACGTGGAAGTCCCGGCTGGAAGCGGGCCACAGCGAAAACCGCGAAGAAACCCGGGACAAGCTCAGCACCGAACGCAGCGTGTTCAACACTTACCGCAACTCACTGAATTGGCAGAACGACCTGACCCTCAATGAGCAGAACAGCCTGATCCTGGGCGGCGACTGGTACGAGGACCAGGTCAACAGCAGCACAGCGTTCGCCGAAGACAGTCGCTGGAATCGAGCGGCGTTTATCCAGCACCGTTTTCAAGCCCAGTCCTTTTCCACTGAACTGGGCCTGCGTCGCGACGATAACCAACAGTTCGGCGGCCACAACAGTTGGAGCGGCACCTTCACCCTGCCGCTGAACCCGGACAATGATCTGTTGCTGAGCTACAGCGAAGGCTTCCGCGCGCCTACGTTCAACGACCTCTACTACCCGGACGAATTCGGCTTCAAAAACAGTAACCCGAACCTCAAGCCCGAGACATCGAAAAGCTACGAAGTGCAATGGCGCAGCCAGCTCAGCGACAGCAGCCGACTGGAAGCCTCGCTGTACCGCACCGATATTCAGGATGCGATCGTGTTTGCCAGCAACGGCCCGCAAAACGTCAGCGCCGCACGCATCAACGGCTTCGAGGCAGCGCTCAAGCAAGAACTGTTCGGCTGGCAAAGCAGCCTCGCCGTTGCATTGATCGACCCACGCGACCGCGACACCGGGCGCACACTGGCGCGTCGAGCCCGGCGCACCCTGAGCCTGGACCTGGATCGCCAATTCGATCAATTCGGCGTCGGCGCCAGCTGGCAAGCGGTCAGCAGCAGCTACGACGATGCGGCGAACCAGCAACGCCTGGGCGGGTATGGCTTGCTGGGGCTACGGGGCAGTTGGGCGGTGAACCATGAAGTCACGCTGGAAATGAAGCTCGATAACCTGCTGAACAAGGACTACAGCCGGGCGCTGTATCAGTATCAAGGCCAGCAATATGGCTATCGGGAAGAAGGCCGGGCACTGATGTTCGGGGTGACCTGGACGCCGGAACTCTAAGTCGTCTGCACCGGCCTCATCGCGGGCAAGCCCGGCTCCCACAGGGGACCGTGCTTATCCAGACGACTCAGTCAAATGTGGGAGCTGGCGTGCCTGCGATAGCGGTCTCACAGCCCCGGAGCAAGAACCTGACACAACCGCGCCACCGCCTGCAGCATCTGCCCGCTGGGCCGTTCCAGGCCCTTGTCGGGCACCAGCAGCAAATGCCCGTTCGCTACCGCCGCCACCTGGGGCCAGGCCTTCCAGGCATCCAGCTGCGCTTGATCGCCCGCCAGAATCACCTCGGGATTACGCTGCAACACCGACTCAATGCTGACCTGCGGTGCCGGTAATTTCAGGTCATCGAACACATTGCGCGCGCCGCACACACTCAGCGCATCGCTGATGATCTGCCCGCCACCCACGGTGTACAGCGGCTGGTTCCACACCTGATAAAACACCCGCAACGGCTCGGCCCGGTGATAGCGCGAGCGCAACTCGGCCAAGCGCTGACGCAACTGCGCGGCCAATTGCCGGCCGGCGTCATCCCGCCCGAGTTGCCGGGCAATGGTTTCGACCTGTGAAGTGAGTTGTTCGAGGCTGTGGGGTTCGGCGACAAATACCGGGATGTTCAGGCGTTGCAGCTGTTCACGCGGGCCCGGGCCGACGCTGCCGGGCCAAAGCAGGATCAGGTCGGGCTTGAGGCTGAGCAGCCGCTCCATGTCCAACTGCCCGTAGTTGCCCACAGACGGCACGTTCGCCAACGCCTGTGGCCGCTCGCCGCCATCCAGCACGCCCACCAGCAAATCGGCGGCGCCCAGTTCAACGACGATTTCAGACAACGAAGGCGCAAGGCTGACCACCCGCTCGACCGCCGCAGCCTGGGCCGCGACAACCAGCAGCCACACCGCCAGCCAGACGCGCATCAACCCAACTGGCGCGGGATGCGGTAGAGGTAGAACAGCACCAGGGTCGACAGTGCCAACAGAAACAGCGGCACCGCTTCCAGCCCGACAAACACTGCCAGCGCGCCGACCCAGGCCGGCAGTGCAGCCACCAGCAACGCCACACGACGGCGGGCCGCGAGGGTGATCCAGGCAGCCGGCTCTTCAGGGGTATCGAGGGCTTTGCCGGTGGCGATCAGCGCGTGTTTATAGCCGTGAAAGTAACGCAGGCTGACAAACATCGAGGCTACGCCGGCGATAAAAAACGGCATCGCCAGCACCGGCAGCAAGGGCTCGGCCTTGCCAAACACGAGGTTGATCACAAACAACGGCGCCAGCGCCAACGCCAGGTATTGCCACCAGTTAAACGACAGCCGCCGCTTGACCTGGCCGCGCGTCACGCCCGATCGGCCTCGCCCTGGTGCTCGTTGCCCATCATGTGGTCGAGCTTGCTGGCCTTGGTGGCCAGGTAGAGCTTGTTGTGCGGGTTGTGGCCGGTGTGCAGCGGCACGCGCTCGGCGACGGTGATGCCCATGTCGGTCAAGGCTTTGACCTTGCGCGGGTTGTTGGTCATCAGGCGCAGGGATTTGACGCCCAGGTGCTGGAGCATCGGCAGGCAGATCCCATAGTCGCGCTGGTCAGCGGCAAAACCGAGGCGCTCGTTGGCTTCCACAGTGTCGGCGCCGCCATCTTGCAGCTCATAGGCGCGGATCTTGTTCAGCAGGCCAATGCCACGGCCTTCCTGACGCAGGTACAGCAACACGCCACGGCCTTCACGGGCGATGGCCTGCAGGGCGGCTTCCAGTTGCGAGCCGCAGTCACAGCGCTGGCTGAACAGCGCATCACCGGTCAGGCATTCGGAGTGCACGCGACCGAGGACCGGGGCACCGTCCGCCACGTCACCGAGGCTGAGAACAACGTGTTCGCGCCCGGTGGCTTCTTCAAGAAAGCCATTCATGGTGAACGTGGCAAAAGGGGTTGGCAGCTTGGAAGCGGCGACGAAAACGACGGGCACCTTGTGCTCCTGATTTCAGATTTCACAGGGGAGGGATTGTAACAGTAGGTTCCTACAGACGCTTAAGCTGAATTATCGCTGATAAAGATCAATAGGTTCGATTGGCCTTCAGCTTGGTTCTATGCCTTTCAGAAATGTTGATAGCCACGAATGGCCGGCGTGACGTCCTGGCCAGACGCATCCAGCAGGGTAACGCCCTGCCCCGCCTCGACCCGGCCGATTACATGGACCGGTACACCGGCGGCCAACAGCGGCGCCAGTTCGGCGGGCGGCAAGGTGAACGCCAGTACGTAGTCGTCCCCCCCGCTCAACGCTGCCACCCGGGCATCCGCCTCACCGACGAACGCCAGCAAGGCGGCGGACAACGGCAGTTTTTGCTGCTCGATCAACAAGCTGACAGCCGACGCCTTGGCGATATGCCCGCAATCAGCCAAAAGGCCGTCGGAAATATCCATGGCAGACGTGGCCTTGCCCCGCAACGCCAAGCCCAGCGCCAACTGCGGTTGCGGCGACCAGTAATGGGCCAGCAGCGGCTCGGCGATAGCCGCCTCCGCCGTGCGCTGCCCCAGCACCAGCGGCAAGGCGCTCGCTGCGTTACCCAGCTCACCGCCCACACACAGCAAGTCGCCGGGCCGCGCGCCGCTGCGGGTCAAGGCCTGGCCCGCCGGCACCCGGCCAAACACGGTCATGGTCAGGCTCAGCGGCCCACGGGTGGTGTCGCCACCTACCAGAACCACGCCACAACCCTGCGCCATGGCGTTCAAGCCCTGGGCATAGCGTTGCAGCCAATCGGCATCAACCGTCGGGGTGGTGAGGGCAAGGGTAAACGCGAGGGGATTGGCGCCCATGGCCGCCAGATCGCTGACTGCCACGGCCAGCGAGCGCTGGCCGAGCAGAAACGGGTCGCAGGGGTCGGCAAAATGCACGCCGGCCACCAGGGTATCGGTAGAAATCGCCAGCTGGTCCCCGGGAGGAACAGCCAGCAAGGCGCAGTCGTCGCCAATCCCCAGTGCAATGCCTTCGCCGCCCTGCGCACAGGGCGCGGCGGCGAAGTAGTTGCGGATCAGCTCAAACTCGCCCATTGCGTCAGCAAGCGCCAGTTAGCGCTTGTACGCCTTCACTTCGGCTTCACGCAGGCGCGGGGCCAGCTTGTCGAGCACGCCGTTGACGAACTTGTGACCGTCGGTGGAACCGTAGACTTTCGCCAGTTCGATCCCTTCGTTGATCACAACGCGGTAAGGCACGTCGACGCGCTTGAGCAGTTCCCAGGTGGACAGGCGCAGTACGGCCAGTTCAACCGGGTCCAGCTCTTCGATCGCCAGGTCCAGGCACGGCGTCAGTGCAGCGTCGATCTCCGCCAGGTTGGCCGGAACACCGTGCAGGATGTCGTGGAAGTAGCTGGCATCGGCCGCGCTGAAATCGTTGTCGACGCGAAACTGCGCCTCGATTTCGTTCAGCGAGGTTTTCGCCATGTGGCGCTGGTACAAAGCCTGGGTCGCGAGCTGGCGGGCCGAACGACGCTTTTCGCTTTTCGATGGCTTGCCGGCGTCTGCCGGGCGCGGGTCCTGGGGGTTGAACTGATCGCTGTCGTCGCTAATCACTTGGCCTCCAACTGCGCCAGCAGGCTGACCATTTCCAGGGCGGACAGGGCAGCTTCAGCACCTTTGTTGCCGGCCTTGGTGCCGGAACGCTCGATGGCTTGTTCGATGGAATCAACGGTCAGGACGCCAAAGGCGACCGGCACGCCGAACTCCATGGACACCTGGGCCAGGCCCTTGGTGCATTCGCCAGCCACGTATTCGAAGTGCGGAGTGCCGCCACGAATGACCGCGCCCAGGGCGATGATCGCCGCGTATTCACCCTGCTGTGCAACTTTCTGCGCAACCAGTGGAATTTCGAAGGCGCCAGGAGCGCGGATGATAGTGATGTCGCTTTCGCTCACACCGTGGCGAACCAGGGCATCCACGGCACCGCTTACCAGGCTTTCAACCACGAAGCTGTTGAAGCGGCCAACCACCAGGGCATAGCGGCCTTTGGGGGCGATGAAGGTACCTTCGATGGTCTTCAGGGTCATTCGACAAATCTCTTAAAGAGCCGGGACGCGCTTAGTGCGCGCCCCTCAGTGATATTTGAACCGCGAACAAGGGGCAAACAACGCCGGCCTTTATTCGGAGGGCACGTATTCTACTACTTCCAGGTCGAAACCGGATATGGCATTAAATTTCATTGGCGCACTCATCAGGCGCATTTTGCGCACGCCCAGGTCCCGCAGGATCTGCGAACCGGCCCCGACGATGCTGTAGGTGGTCGGTTTTTTCACCGGCGCGTGGTCGGCGGTTTCGCGGATATGCGCCAGCAGCACGTCGCCATCCAGCGGATGGCCCAGCAGCAATACAACACCGCTGCCGGCCTCGGACACCGCGGACATCGCGGCCCGCAGGCTCCAGCGCCCCGGTTGCTTGACCATCAGCAGGTCGCGCAGCGGGTCCATGTTGTGCACCCGCACCAGGGTTGGCTCTTCAGCGCAGATGGTGCCCAGGGTCAGGGCCATGTGCACGTCGCCTTCCACGGAATCACGATAGGTCACCAGGTTGAACTGGCCCAGTTCGCTGTCCAGCGGCTGCTCGGCAATCCGCTGAACGGTACGTTCGTGGATCATCCGGTAGTGGATCAGGTCGGCAATGGTGCCGATCTTGATGTTGTGCAGCGCGGCAAATTCTTCCAGCTCGGCGCGACGGGACATGGTGCCGTCGTCGTTCATCACTTCGCAGATCACACCGCTCGGCTCGAAACCGGCCATGCGCGCCAGGTCGCAGGCCGCTTCGGTGTGGCCGGCGCGAGCCAGGGTGCCACCCGGCTGGGCCATCAGCGGGAAGATGTGGCCCGGGCTGACGATGTCTTCGGCCTTGGCGTCTTTCGCGGCAGCGGCTTGTACGGTGCGGGCGCGGTCAGCAGCGGAGATGCCAGTGGTGACACCGGTGGTGGCTTCGATGGACACGGTGAACTTGGTGCCAAACCCGGAACCATTGCGCGGCGCCATCAACGGCAGCTTCAGCAGCTCGCAGCGCTCGCGGCTCATCGGCATGCAGATCAGGCCACGGGCGTGCTTGGCCATGAAGTTGATGTGTTCCGGCTGGCAGCACTCGGCGGCCATGATCAGGTCGCCTTCGTTCTCGCGGTCTTCGTCATCCATGAGGATGACCATCTTGCCTTGGCGGATGTCTTCAACCAGTTCTTCGATGCTGTTGAGCGCCACGCGGCACCCCCTTGGGTCAGGATTTAAGGTAGCCGTTAGCGGCTAAAAAACTTTCAGTGATGTTCCCGGCGGGCCCTTGAAGAGAGTCAGACTCTGCGGCCTTATCGCCCAACAACAGGCGCTCCAGGTAACGGGCAAGCAAGTCCACTTCCAGGTTCACCCGGCGACCCGGCTGGTACGACGCCATGATGGTTTCGCTCAGGGTGTGGGGAATGATGGTCAGTTCAAATTCGGCGCCATTCACGGCGTTCACCGTCAGGCTCGTGCCGTCGACGGTGATCGAGCCTTTGTGGGCGATGTACTTGGCCAGCTCTTTCGGTGCGCGAATGCGAAATTCCACGGCACGCGCGTTTTCGCTGCGGGCAACCACTTCGCCGACACCGTCGACGTGGCCGCTGACCAGGTGCCCACCGAGGCGGGTGGTCGGGGTCAGGGCTTTTTCCAGGTTCACCGGGCTGCCGCTCTTGAGGTCGTTCATCGCGGTGCAGTCCAGGGTTTCCCGACTGACATCGGCGGCAAAGCCGTTGCCAGGCAACTCGATAACGGTCAGGCACACACCGCTGACGGCGATGCTGTCGCCCAGTTTGACGTCGCTCAGGTCGAGCTTGCCGGTTTCAACCAGCAGGCGTACATCGCCGCCTTTTGGGGTCATTGCACGGATGCTGCCGATGGATTCGATAATGCCGGTGAACATGCCGTTCTCCTGAAGACGTGGCGCAGGCCGGGAATTATACGCTCGCTGATGGCAGAGGGATGGCAGTGACTCTCCAGTCATCGCCAACAGCGCGCATTTCAGTGATCTTGAGTTGGGGGGCGTCGGCCAGTTTCTCAAGCGGCCAGTCCAGCAAAGGCCGGGCGGCAGAGCCAAGAAACTTGCCGGCGACGAATATCACGTACTCGTCCACCAGCCCTTGCTGGGCGAAGGCACCCGCCAGGCTTGGGCCCGCTTCCACCAACACTTCGTTGACACCACGGGCCGCCAGGGCCACCAGCGCGGAACGCAGGTCGACCTGGCCGTCGACACCCGGCACCACCAGGCACTCGGGGCCTGTGGGGTACTGGTTGTCCGGCGTCACGCAGGTGATGACCAGCGCGGGGCCAGCCTTGAAGAACGGCGCATTCAGCGGCACCCGCAGGCGGCCGTCGATCAGCACACGCAGCGGCGGACGGGACATCGCCAGTGCGGTGGTTTCTTCATCCAGGCCCAGTTCGGCGGCGCGCACGGTCAGGCGAGCACCATCGGCCAGCACCGTGTCGGCGCCGGTCAGCACTACGCTGGCCTGGGCCCGCAGGCGCTGCACCGCGGCACGGGCGGCCGGGCCGGTGATCCATTGGCTTTCGCCGTTGGCCATCGCGGTGCGACCGTCCAGGCTCATGGCCAACTTGACCCGCACAAACGGCAGGCCATGCTCCATGCGCTTGAGAAAGCCCGGGTTAAGCGCCCGCGCTTCGTTTTCCAGCAAGCCGCTGTGGGTCTCGATCCCGGCCTGGGCCAGGCGGCGCATGCCACGCCCGGCGACTTCCGGATTCGGGTCCTGCATCGCTGCCACCACACGGGCCAGGCCGGCATTCACCAAGGCATCGGCGCACGGCGGTGTGTGCCCGTGGTGGCTGCACGGTTCAAGGGTCACGTAGGCCGTGGCGCCCCGGGCTTTGTCGCCCGCTGCCCGCAGGGCATGGACTTCCGCATGGGGTTCGCCGGTGCGCACGTGCCAGCCTTCGCCGACAACCTGCCCGTCACGCACGATCACGCAGCCAACCCGCGGGTTGGGGTGGGTGGTGTACAGGCCCTTACGCGCCAGTTCCAGGGCACGGGCCATGTAATGGGCGTCGAGTACCGCTTGTTCTGCCGAAGGTGGGTTCATTCTTTTACCGGCTCACGGGCCAGGCGGTCGATCTCTTCGCGGAACTCGTTGAGGTCCTGGAAGCGTCGATACACCGAGGCGAAACGGATATAGGCGACTTCGTCGAGCTTTTGCAGCTCGCCCATCACCAGTTCTCCAACCACCAGGGATTTGACTTCGCGCTCGCCGGTGGCGCGCAGCTTGTGCTTGATATGCACCAGTGCCGCTTCCAGCCGCTCGACACTCACCGGGCGTTTTTCCAGGGCGCGCTGCATTCCGGCGCGCAGTTTTTCTTCGTCGAAAGGCTGGCGACTGCCGTCGGTCTTGATCAGACGTGGCAATACCAGTTCGGCGGTTTCGAAGGTGGTGAAACGTTCACCGCAGCCAGAGGCCAGGCATTCACGCCGGCGACGCACCTGTTCGCCCTCGGCGACCAGACGCGAGTCAATGACCTTGGTGTCGTTGGCACCGCAGAAGGGACAGTGCATGGTGGCAGGCAACAAAAAATGGGAGGGCCATGGTAGCGCATCCCTGTGGCAAGACAAGCCATAGCCTTTACGGTATATAGGCTGACTATTATGTTTCATATTTTTTAAGCCACGGATTTTGTCCTTTCTGGAGCCGTACATGCAGTTACGACCACTTGTTTTGCTCACGTTGCTCGGTTTTCTGGTCGCCTGCAGCAGCCATGCCCCAAAACCTGCGGCGCCGGCTCCGGCACCGCAACAAGAGAAAAAACTGCCGGGTGTGGAAGAAGATCTCGGCCCGTTGCCCGCCTACCAGCGTGAAGTCAGCGGCCAATTGAACGGTATACCGGCGGGTGCGGAAGTCGAACTGGCGCTGCTGGTGATCGACGACCGTTCGCGCCCGCAACAACTGCTGGCCAGCAGCGTGCTGATCGGCAACAACAAGCCCCTGGCCTTCCGCCTGCGCTTCAACCCGCAAGCGTTCCCGGCGGGCGGGCGCGTTGAATTGCGTGGTCGCGCCAGCCAGTCCGGCCAGTTGATCCTGCACCTGCCGCCGGTGCGCATCACCCAGGCGATCACCCAGACCACCGGGCCGCTGCAACTCGTTCCCGCACCATGACGCCACCGCTGGGCCTGCAACGCGCACTGAGCGAACTGATCGGCGACGCCCAACTGGTGCCCTGCCCGCTGCCGGGCACCGAGTTGTCGCTGTGGTTACTGGACGCCGACAACATGGACCGCGCCTTCAGCCCCGAAGAAACCCGGCGCATCCTGCATGAGCCGCCGTACTGGAGCTTTTGCTGGGCCAGTGGCCTGGCGCTGGCGCGATACCTGGCGGCCAACCCCGAGTGGGTCGCGGGTAAGCGGGTGCTGGATTTCGGCGCAGGTTCGGGTGTTGCCGGGATTGCCGCGGTAAAGGCCGGAGCGCTGGAAGTGGTGGCGTGCGACCTGGATCCGCTGGCCCTGGCTGCCTGCCGGGCGAATGCCGAACTCAACGGCGTAACACTGGGCTATTCAGAAGACTTCTTCACCGAAGCCGACCGGTTTGACCTGATCCTGGTCGCCGATGTGCTGTACGACCGGGCGAACCTGCCGCTGCTGGATCAATTCCTGACACGCGGCCGCGAAGCGCTGGTCGCCGATTCCCGGGTTCGGGACTTCCAGCACCCGGAGTATCAGCGCCTGGGTATCCTCGACGCCCTGACACTGCCCGACCTGGCCGAGCCGTGGGAGTTTCGCAAGGTGAGCCTGTACCATTCGCAGCGCGCTTGAGAGCATCGCGGGCAAGCCCGCTCCCACATTTGAAATGCATTCCCCTGTGGGAGCTGGCTTGCCTGCGATTGCGATCCTGAGACCGCCCCGCTTTCAGCTAACCCCACCAACCCTTATAGTTGCCCCATCCCCTGCTTTCTTCGAGATTCCCCATGAGTGAGCCCACGCCGTACATCTTCGATGCCACCACCGCCACCTTCGATCAGGCGGTGATCCAGAACTCCTTCGAAAAACCCGTGCTGGTGGATTTCTGGGCCGAGTGGTGCGCGCCGTGCAAGGCGTTGATGCCGATGCTCGCGCAGATTGCCGAGAGTTATCAGGGTGAGTTGCTGCTGGCCAAGGTCGATTGCGATGCCGAGCCGGACGTGGTCTCGCGCTTTGGCATTCGCAGCCTGCCGACCGTGGTGCTGTTCAAGGATGGCCAGCCAGTGGATGGGTTTGCCGGTGCGCAGCCTGAATCCGCCGTGCGCGCGATGCTGGAACCCCATGTGCAGATGCCACCACCGGCGGCTGCCGATCCACTGGAGCAGGCCCAGGCGCTGTTTGCCGAAGGCCGTATCACCGACGCCGAGGCCGTGCTGGTCACCCTGCTTGGCGAAGACAACACCAACGCCGCCGCGCTGATCCTGTACGCACGCTGCCTGGCCGAGCGCGGTGAACTGGGCGAAGCGCAAACTGTGCTCGACGCGGTCAAGAGCGATGATCACAAGGCCGCACTGGCCGGCGCCAAGGCGCAGATCACTTTCCTGCGCCAGGCCGCCGACCTGCCGGACGCCGCAGACCTGAAAGCCCGCCTGGCGCAAAACCCGCAGGATGACGAGGCGGTGTACCAACTGGCCGTGCAACAACTGGCGCGCCAGCAATACGACGCCGCGCTGGATGGCTTGCTCAAGCTGTTCATCCGC
This sequence comes from Pseudomonas sp. C6002, assembly GCF_013385805.1. NCBI lineage: Bacteria > Pseudomonadati > Pseudomonadota > Gammaproteobacteria > Pseudomonadales > Pseudomonadaceae > Pseudomonas > Pseudomonas sp. C6002. Next base: position 131,724 of record NZ_JACAPH010000029.1, read on the forward strand.
AACCGCAGCTACAGCGAGGGCCTGCCCCACAAGACGCTGTTGCAGGTATTCGAACTGCTCGGCAACGATCACCCGCTTGTCACCGTGTACCGCCGCAAGCTGTTCGCCGCGCTGTATTAAGCCTTACTCGATCCAGCTGTACAGCGGCGTATCCCCGCCGCTGGCTACCTTGACCTTGGCGCTATGGCGCAGGCGCACCAGCAGGCGCTTGCCCGCCGAGGCGCTGCCGGCCAGGCCTTCCAACTGATCAAGCAATTCCAGGCCGTTGAGTTGCCCGGCCTTGCGCAGTAAATCCTGGGCGGCCTGCCACAGGCTCTCGTCCAGGTTACCCGCCGCCGGCGTCACTACCGGTTCCGCACTCGGGGTTTTGCTGGCCTGCAACTGCGCGCCCAGCCGGGCCCAGTCGCCGTCATCCAGCTCCAGGGTCAAGTCCACCGGCAGGTCACCGACGGTTCCACGAATTCTCAACATCGCACTTACTCCCGCACTTTTCTGACGAGCATGCTCCCACGCGTCTTGCGCTACGCCAAGCAGGCGGTCAAACTCCTCGCAAAATTGTTATAAGATCACATAACAAAACTTTCATCTTTGTCCGGGAGCTTCACCATGCGCCGTTTGCTGCTCGCTTTGCCGTTTGCCCTGTTGCCACTGGCCATCGCCCAGGCTGCCGACGAGCACGACCATGATCACGAGCACGGCAGCCTCGGTGCCCACGAACACGGCGTGGGTCGCCTCAATGCGGTGCTCGACGGCCAGGCCCTGGAGCTGGAACTGGACAGCCCGGCGATGAACCTGGTGGGCTTCGAACACCTCGCTACAACGTCCGCCGACAAAGCCAAGGTCGCCGCTGCCCGCAAACAACTTGAACAACCTTTGGTGCTGTTCAGCCTGCCCAAGGCCGCCGGTTGCGTGATCAGCACCCAGGAACTGAACAGCCCGCTGTTCGGCGACAAGCCTGAAGCCGACCACGATGAAGACGATGACGACCACGCCACCGATGGCAAAGGCGCCGCCGCCCACGAACATCACCACGACCACAGCGAAATCCACGCTCACTACCAGTTCACTTGCGGCACGCCGACCGCCCTGAGCAACCTCGACCTGACCCAGGTGTTCAAGACCTTCCCCGCCACCCAGAAAATTCAGGTACAACTCATTGGCCCGAGCGGCCAGCAGGGTGTGGAAGCGACGGCCACAGCAGCCACCCTGAAATTCTGATGTAAACACCACACTGTAGGAGCTGGCTTGCCTGCGATGCAGACGCCGCGGTGCTCCAGAAACACTGCGGTGATGCCATCGCAGGCAAGCCAGCTCCTACAGTTGATCGGTGTCATCATCCAAATCGAGCCAGACCACTGACCTCCCTATGACCCAAGCACTTATCGAACTGTCTGACCTGGGCTTCAATTGGCCCGGTCACCCACAGTTGCTGGACATCCCTACGTTCCGCCTGGAGCCGGGGGAAACCCTGTTCCTCAAGGGCCCCAGCGGCAGTGGCAAGACCACCCTGCTCGGCCTGCTGGGCGGTGTGCAAAAGCCCAGCCGGGGCAGCATCCGCCTGCTGGGCCAGGAGCTGACCGAACTCTCGGCCGGCGCCCGCGACCGTTTCCGGGTCGACCACACCGGCTACATCTTCCAGCAGTTCAACCTGTTGCCGTTTCTCTCGGTGCGCGAGAACGTCGAGTTGCCCTGCCACTTTTCAACGTTACGGGCACAGCGGGCAATCCAGCGTCACGGCAGCGTCGACCAGGCTGCCGCGACCTTGCTCGCCCACCTGGGCCTGAAGGACAAGAGCCTGCTGGAGCGCCGCGCCGACTCCCTGTCCATCGGCCAACAACAACGGGTGGCCGCTGCCCGTGCGCTGATCGGCCAGCCGGAGCTGGTGATCGCCGACGAGCCGACCTCGGCCCTGGACTACGACGCCCGGGAAGCCTTCATTCAGTTGCTGTTCGCCGAATGCCGCGAAGCAGGCGCCAGCCTGTTGTTCGTCAGCCATGACCAGAGCCTGGCGCCGCTGTTCGACCGCAACCTGTCGCTGGCCGAACTCAATCGCGCCGCCACGCCCGCAGAGGTTTGAGATGTATTTGTTTCGACTAGCCATGGCCAGCCTGGCTAACCGCCGCTTTACCGCGATCCTCACCGCCTTCGCCATCGCCCTGTCGGTGTGCCTGTTGCTGGCGGTGGAACGGGTACGCACCGAAGCCCGCGCCAGCTTCGCCAGCACCATCAGCGGTACCGACCTGATCGTCGGCGCGCGCTCCGGCTCGGTGAATTTGCTGCTGTATTCAGTGTTCCGCATCGGCAACGCCACCAACAACATTCGCTGGGACAGCTACGAACACTTCGCGGCCAACCCGCAGGTAAAATGGGCGATCCCGATTTCCCTCGGCGACTCCCACCGTGGCTACCGCGTGATGGGCACCAACGAATCCTATTTCGAACACTACCAATACGGCCGCCGGCAGAACCTGGAACTGGCCAGCGGCCGCGCCTTCGCCACCGATCCATTCGAAGTGGTGCTCGGCGCCGAAGTGGCCGACGCGCTGCATTACAAGCTCGGCGACAAGCTGGTGCTGGCCCACGGCGTGGCGGTGGTCAGCCTGGTCAAGCACGATGACAAGCCTTTCACCGTGGTCGGCATTCTCAAGCGCACCGGCACTCCGGTGGACCGCACACTGCATATCAGCCTCGGCGGCATGGAAGCGATTCACATCGACTGGCACAACGGCGTGCCGGCCCAGGGCAAAGGCCGGATCAGCGCCGACCAGGCTCGCAACATGGACCTGACGCCACAAGCCATCACCGCGTTCATGCTCGGTTTGAACAACAAGATTTCCACCTTCGCCCTGCAACGGGAGATCAACGAGTTCCGTGGCGAGCCGATGCTGGCGATCCTGCCGGGCGTGGCGCTGCAAGAGCTGTGGAGCATGATGGGCACGGCTGAAAAAGCGCTGTTCGTGATCTCGCTGTTCGTGGTGCTGACCGGCTTGATCGGCATGCTCACCGCGATCCTCACCAGCCTCAACGAGCGCCGCCGGGAAATGGCAATCCTGCGTTCAGTGGGCGCGCGGCCCTGGCATATTGCGACCTTGCTGATCTTCGAAGCCTTCGCCCTGGCATTGTCGGGCGTGATCGCCGGCGTCGGGCTGCTGTATGTGTGCATCGCCGCGTCGCGCGGGTATTTGCAGGCCAACTACGGCCTGGACCTACCGCTGTCGTTGCCGAGCGAATATGAATGGACTTTGTTGGGCGGTATTCTCGTCGCAGCCCTGCTGATGGGCAGCGTGCCGGCCTGGCGCGCCTACCGGCAATCGTTGGCCGACGGCCTGTCGATACGTTTATGAGGAAGCTGTTGATGCGTCGCGTCGTGCTCGCACTGTTACTGCTGGTGGCCCTGCCCGTGTGGGCTGAAGACCAGCCCAAGGACCTGTCGTGGCAGGAGATGATCCCGCCGGACGCGCCGCCGGAAATCCCCAACATGAAACCGCTGCACGACTTGTCGGGCATGGCCGATGCGTTGTCGGTGGAGTCAGCGCCGGCCGCCAAGCAGGACCTGCCCAACGCGCCGGTCGTACAAAGCCTGGACGGCAAGCACATCCGCCTGCCGGGTTATATCGTGCCGCTGGAAGTCAGCGAGGAAGGCCGCACCACGGAGTTCCTGCTGGTGCCGTATTTCGGCGCCTGCATTCACGTGCCGCCACCGCCGTCGAACCAGATCGTGCATGTCAAAAGCGAAGTCGGCGTGAAGCTCGACGAGTTGTATCAGCCGTACTGGATCGAAGGCCAGATGCAGGTCAAACCGTCCAGCAGTGAACTGGCCGATGCCGGCTACCAGATGGATGCCGACAAGATCTATGTGTACGAGTTGCAGGAATAACCCGTGATTGCGCTTTCATTGAGCTGAGTCAAAAGCTCGAACGTTACGATCTTTACCATTGGACACAAGCAATTAATAACGTCCTTTGGAGCTCCCATGAACAAGTCCCTGCTCGGCGCGTCGCTTGTCGCGCTCGCCCTCGTCGCCCCTGTTGCCCACGCTCACGAAGCGGGTGACATCCTGATTCGCGCCGGTGCCATCACCGTCAACCCGAAAGCGGACAGCAGCAGTGTCAAGGTTGACCAGGGCCCGCTGGCCGGGACCAACCTGGGCGGCAAGGCGACCATGAGCAGCGACACTCAACTGGGTTTGAACTTCGCCTACATGTTCACCAGCCACTGGGGTATCGAACTGCTGGCGGCCACGCCGTTCGAACATGATGTGAAGATCAAGAACACCGCCCTGGGCGCTGCCAACGGCAAGCTCGGTACGCTGAAACACCTGCCACCGACCCTGAGCGTCGTGTACTACCCGCTGGACAGCAAGTCGGTATTCCAACCGTACATCGGCGCCGGTATCAACTACACCTGGATCTACGACGAGCACGTCGGCAGCCGCGCCGAGCAGGCCGGCTTCAGCAACTTCAAGGCGGAAAACTCCTGGGGTTGGGCCGCGCAGATCGGTGCGGACTACATGATCAACGACAAGTGGATGATCAACGCCCAGGCGCGCTACATCGACATCAGCACCAAGGCCACCGTGGATAACAACGCGCTGGGCCAGGGCACTCGGGCCAGGGTCAATGTGGATGTTGACCCGATGGTGTACATGGTCGGTATTGGCTACAAGTTCTAGGTTCTACCCAAGGCCCTGTTATACAGGGCCTTTTTTGTCAGGCTTCCCATAGGAGGCAAGTACCGATCAGAGGCCAGGCACACGCCCGTGTGCTGCGATTCAGGCTTCAGCCAGGAGTTGGCGAACTTCAGCGATGACCAAGTCAATGTTGAACGGCTTTTTCAACACCGCATTGAACAAGTCCGACCGCTCCATACCAATATGTGCCTGGGCTCCGCTGATCAGAATGATGGGCAAGTGTTTGACTGCCGGCAGAGCACGAACCGCTTCGGCAAACTCCTGGCCATCCATGACCGGCATCATGAAGTCGGTGATGATCAACGCTGGCCGCTCGCGCTCCAGGACCTCGAGTGCTTTCTGGCCATTGCTCGCTTTTACGACCATGTACCCCTCATCCTCCAGCGCATAGCCGAGAATGTCAGCGATCAAATACTCGTCGTCGACGACCAGGATGGTGGTCATGTCAATTCAACCCGAATCAGAGACTTTGGACGTTGAGCCCGGCCGCCAGGAATCATCAGCGACAGCCAATGCATTTCTTGATGCCTTCTTCAAGTCAACGCCGTGTTCATGGATTACCACTTCAAGAAGCGAAGGATCGTAGAAGCTGTCTCGTACCTTAAGAATCGAAAGCATTCTTCTTAGTTCAGATTGAATCTCGAAGAAACGCATCAGCAGCAGGTTATCGACAATACTGGAGAGGTCCGGGGTTGGAGAGCTGACCTCCGAACCAAAAACGTCACGCATCTCCCATGAGGCAAACACCGTTACGCCACGGGCACGAAGCTCGCTCATCAGGGCGCTGTAGAAATCAGTGATACGTGCCGGGTTCGTCGACACTCGGGTCATGCCGCTCAAGCTGTCGATGAACAGGCGCTTGATGCCCTTTTCCTCAACCATTTTCAGCAGCCGTGCGCCGAGACCGTCGATCAGGCCTTCTGTCGTGGGTTGCCAGGCAATATTCAGCGCACCACTTTCTTCCATACCCTTGATATCAATCCCCAGCGATTGGCCTTTGAGACGTAACCGCTGCGGGCTTTCATAAAAACCGAAATGCAGGCCCGGCGCTTCCACTGTCGACTCTGCGAGAAACCTGAGCCCCAACGTGGTTTTCCCGACGCCGGAAGGCCCCATGACGAGGGTAACGGAGGAACTGTGCAGGCCACCGCCGATGATGGCGTCCAGCGAACCGATGCCGCTGGTGATACGCGTCAGATCAGCACTGTCAGGTAAAGACGGATGGCTGTAGAGGCTTTCCAGACGCGGATAAACCACCAGGCCATCGTCGGTGATTTCACACTCGTGCAATCCGGTCAGTGCACCACTGCCGCGAGTCTTGCGCAGTTGAATACGGCGCACTGAACGGCTGCCGTGAAGCTCTTCACCCATCTCGATCACACCATCAACCATGGTGTGCTCGGGACTGCCGTCGTCCAACCGGGAACTGGTGAGAAACAGCACCGTACAACCGGCGAACGCAGCGTGCCCTTGCAGCTCGGAAATGAATTTCTTGGTGTCGATGGGCGAGTCAGCCTTGGAGCGTGCATTGAGCAAGCCATCGACCACTAACACGGTGGCCTTCTGGCGACTGATCTCACGCCGAAGCAGCTTGACCACCTCATCGAGACCTTCGTTCTCAAGGGTGTCAAACGCACTGACGAACTGAATTTCAGCCCCCACCCGGGAAACATCAAAGAAGTTCAGGGTCGAGAGAAACTGAAATAAACGGTCGTGGGATTCGGCCAGCAACGTGGCCACCAGTACACGGCCCCCATTGCGCGCATGGTTAAACCCCAGCTGATTGGCGAGGATGGTTTTACCGGATCCCGGGCGCCCCTGGATGATGTAGGAGGCACCTGCGACTAGCCCACCCTTGAGCAGAGCATCCAGCCCTTCTATTCCGCTTTGAAGGCGATTTAGCTTTTCCACAATGCAACCCTGATGTGAACAACAGGCTCTTGAGCCGAAGGTTTACGATGCTAACTCCATTTGTGCAATCGGGCTATCCACTCAGCCCGTTCAAGCGCGGGGCAAATAAAGCGTGAACGTACTTCCCTGACCAGGACGACTCTCTACCCTGATCTCTCCCCCCGACTGCTTGGCAAAACCAAATACCTGGCTGAGCCCCAACCCGGTTCCCTGGCCGTTGCCTTTGGTGGAGAAAAACGGTTCAAAGATTCTGTCGAGGTTGAGCGGTGCGATACCCGAACCATTGTCTGTGATGGAGACGGCAACGTAACTTCCGTTCATAAGGGCATGACCATTGGACGCAGGGATAAGGTCCATCGACTCAACACGGATAACCACCTCACCGTGATCAGGCATGGCGTCTCGGGCATTCATGAGCATATTGAGAATGGCGGTTTCAAACTGTTCTGGGTCAACGTGAACAACGCAGGGTGCTGCTGTGGACTCGATGCGTACGTTGATGCCTGTGCCAACCCGCAAAGCAATCGTATCGGCCATGGCCAACGTGCTTGAATTGACGTCCAGCGGTGCGGGATGGAGGGTTTGCCTGCGAGCGAAGGACAGCAATTGGCTGGTGAAGTGAGAACCACGCTTTACCGCCTCGGAAATGGCTTGCACCAGGCGCAGCCGCCGCTCTTCCGATACTGAAGGACGCTTCAAAAGATCTGCTGAAGAACGGATCACCGTCAGCAGGTTGTTAAAGTCATGAGCCACGCGGCCCGTTATCCGCCCCAGCGCTTCCATGTTTTGCGACTGCAGTAACTGCTCCTGGGTCGCATCCTGAACGGTTCCCGTCATCGCGACGGGGTGACCGTCATCGGCGTAACGGGCTCTGGCACACACGTGCAGCCAGCGAGTTTCACCGTGGGGCGTGACGATCCGGTAGTGAACGTCGTAGGCGCAGCGTTGAGCGATCGAGTGATCCCATGCGTCAGCCACTCGGCCTCTGTCTTCGGAGTGCACCAGGCGCTGCATGTGTTCATAACTGAACGGTATCTGTGGTTCGAGTCCGAAGTTGAGGCGGCAAGTGGCCGAGGTCTTCAGCTCGCCCGTCGTCAAATCCAGGCGCCATATACCAAGCCCGGCGGCACTCAAAGCGAACTGCAGGTCGTGCGCTTCCTCATACACATCATCGTAAGGCGGCGGCGAACCATTCACCGGAGAGTTTGTTGCCATGATGGGTAGGGCTCCTCTTTTAGGCTGCCCATGGCTGGATGGGCGAAGTCTTCTTCTGAATGCAGACTTTTGCTTTTGCTGAACGAGCCGTAAGCACAATCAATCCCTATTGGCATGGATGACCGGGCGCACCAAAGGTTTCAAATTTTTCGTATGCCGTGGCGCATCCGACTTGCCAACACATATCACTTTTAACCGTCCGCGCACCGCCACAAAAAAAGGCGCCTGTTTCAGGCGCCTTTTTTATGTTTGACCGTGTCGATAGAACCGATCGAGCAACGCCGGCAGCCCGGCCCGCCATGCCCGTGGCTTGATGCCGAAGGTGTGGAGGATTTTCTTGCAGGCCAGCACCGCGTGTTGCGGCTCGTCGGCTGCATCCGGACGGGCGGCGTGGGCCTGGGCGGTCGGCGCTTCCACGGCCAGCGGGTGGAAGTTGCGCGCTTCGGTCAGGATCGCCTGCCCCAGCGCCAGCGGGGTAGTCGCTTCGTGGCCGGCATAGTGATAAGTGCCCCACAACGGCGCGGCGCAATCGAGTTGCTTGAGCACCGAAATGATCACCCGCGCGGCATCGTCCACCGGCGTCGGGTTGCCCCGGCGGTCGTCGGCCATCAGCAGTTCGTCAGGTTTTTCGGCACGGGCCAGGAAGCGCCCGAGGGTGCCGTCGACGCTGTCATCCAGCAGCCAGCCGAAACGCAACAGCACGTGCTGCGGGCAGGTGGCGCGTACGCTCTGCTCGATGCGCCACAACGCCTGGCCTCGCAGGCCCAAGGGCACGGGTTCGTCTTTTTCGCTGTAGGCGGTCGCGCGGGAGCCGTCGAACACCCGGTAGCTGGACGGTTGCAGCAGGGTGATGCTGTGGTGCTGGCACAGTTCAGCCAGGCGCTCGATCGCATATTCCTGGGCGGCCAGGCGTGTCTCGCTGACCGTCTCCGCCTGAAACCAGTCGAAGTAATAGGCGAGATTGATCAAGGCATCGGGACGGGTGTCGTCGAGCAGTTGCGTGAGGCTCGCGGCATCCCAGCCGTCTTGGGGCGGGCGCGGGGCGAGGAAACCGATGTCTTCCTCCGCACCGAGGCGAATCAGCGCCTGCCCGAGGGCATTCCCGCCGCCCAGTAACATAAGGCGCATTCGCATAGATTGAGCAGGCCCGGTCTGTTTGGAACGATGGTTATTATCGACAGGCTTGTGAGCCATGCCGTTGGCATTTGCCAGAATCGTTGCATTTTGCGGGTTTGTAGCGCAACCGTCACTTATAAAGTGCGCCGCCGATTGCGGCCGGGGGGGTTTAGGCAGAGAGAGCCTTTTTATGGCCAGGGAGCATGCAGTGGCCAGGGAGCATGCAGTGGCCAGGGAGCTTGCTGTGGCCAGGGAGCTTGCTGTGGCCAGGGAGCTTCTTGTGGCGAGGGAGCTTGCTCCCGCGGGAGTGCGCAGCGCTCCCGCTTTTTTGGGGCCGCTACGCAGCCCAGCGGGAGCAAGCTCCCTCGCCACTGCAAGCTCCCTGGCCACACCAAGCTCCCTTACCGCAGCAAGATCCCTCACCACAGGGAATGCATCCCGGGGTTGCAAGTTGCCGGGGCCGGCCGCATAAATTGGGGATGAACCTTCCAGAATCAACGGACACGGTCTTGAACGGTTTCCACCCCGCCGTCAGCACCTGGTTCCGCAGCACGTTCCCGTCGGTGACCGCCGCCCAGGCCCAGGCGTGGCCGCTGATCCGCCAGCGCCGTTCCACACTGATCGCCGCACCCACCGGCTCCGGCAAGACCCTGACTGCCTTTCTCGCGGTGCTGGACGATCTCGTGCACCAAGGCCTGGCCAATGGCGGCCAACTGCCAGACCAAACGCTGGTGGTCTACGTCTCGCCCCTGAAGGCTCTTTCCAACGACATCCAGATCAACCTGCAAACCCCGCTGGCCGGCATCACCGAGCACTTGCAGCGCCTCGACCTGCCACCGCTGGCGATCCGCACCGCCGTGCGTACCGGCGACACCCCACAGAAAGACCGCGCCCTGATGCGCAAGCACCCGCCGCACATCCTGGTCACCACCCCGGAATCGCTCTACGTGCTGCTCGGCTCGGATTCCGGCCGGCAGATGCTTGCCAGCACCCGCACGGTGATCGTCGATGAGATCCACGCCATCGCCGCCAGCAAGCGCGGCAGCCACATGGCCCTGACACTGGAGCGCCTGCAGGGTTTGTGCAGCGAACCGCTGACCCGCATCGGCCTGTCCGCCACGCAAAAGCCCATCGAGGCGGTGTCGCGCTTTCTGGTGGGCACCGGCCGGCCTTGCGAGATCGTCGATATCGGCCACGCACGCCCACGGGACCTGGATATCGAAGTGCCGCCGGTGCCGCTGTCGGCCGTCATGGCCAACGACGTGTGGGAGCTGGTCTACGACCGCCTCGCCGAACTGGCCAGGCAACACCGCACCACGCTGATTTTCGTCAACACCCGGCGCCTGGCCGAACGCCTGGCCCGGCACTTGAGCGAGCGCCTGGGCAAAACCGCCGTCGCCGCCCACCACGGCAGCCTCGCGAAGGAAATGCGCCTGGACGCCGAACAACGGCTCAAGGCCGGTGAGCTGCAGGTGTTGATCGCCACTGCGTCGCTGGAACTGGGGATCGATATCGGCGATGTCGACCTGGTGTGCCAGATCGGCTCGCCCGGCTCGATCAACGGTTTTCTGCAACGGGTCGGACGCTCCGGGCATCAGGTCGGCGGCACGCCCAAGGGCCGGTTGTTCGCCACCACCCGCGACGACCTGATCGAATGCGCCGCCCTGCTCGACTGCGTGCGCCGGGGCGAGCTGGACACCTTGCTGATCCCGGTTGCGCCGCTGGATGTGCTGGCCCAGCAGATCATCGCCGAAGTCAGCTGCCAGGAATGGCAGGAACAGGCCCTGCTCACGCTGATCCGCCGCGCCTCGCCCTACGCCGAGCTGGATGAGCGTCACTATCAGGCACTGCTGCAAATGCTCGCCGAAGGCTACAACGGGCGCCAGGGCCTGCGCAGCGCCTACCTGCACCGCGACGCCATCACCCGCACCCTGCGTGGCCGGCGGGGCGCCAAGCTCACCGCCGTGACCAGCGGCGGCACCATCCCCGACAACGCCGACTACAGCGTGCTGCTTGAGCCGCAGAGCCTGAACATCGGCAGCGTCAACGAAGACTTCGCGGTGGAAAGCATCGCCGGGGATATCTTCCAGCTGGGCAACACCTCCTACCGCATCCTGCGAGTGGAGCCCGGCAAGGTGCGGGTCGAGGATGCCCACGGCCAGCCGCCGACCATTCCGTTCTGGCTCGGCGAAGCACCGGGGCGCAGTGCCGAGTTGTCGTTTGCCGTGGCGCGTTTTCAGGGGCAACTGGACGCGCTGCTGGGCGCCACGCCGGGTAACCTGCAACCGGCGCTCGATTGGCTCACCGGTACCCTCGGCCTGAACCTGGCCAGCGCCGAACAACTGCTGGATTACCTGGCGCGGGCGCGGCTGGCGCTGAGCGCGCTGCCGTCCCAGGACACGTTGATCATGGAACGGTTTTTCGACGAGTCCGGCGGCACCCAATTGATCATCCACACGCCGTTCGGCAGTCGCATCAACCGCGCCTGGGGCCTGGCGCTGCGCAAGCGGTTTTGCCGCACCTTCAACTTCGAACTGCAAGCCGCCGCCAGCGAGGATGCGATCGTGTTGTCGCTGTCCACCAGTCACAGCTTTGAGCTGGACGAAGTGTGGCGCTACCTGAACAGCAACACCGCCGAGCACATCCTGATCCAGGCGGTACTGGATGCACCGCTGTTCGGCGTGCGCTGGCGCTGGAATGCCGGGGTGGCCCTGGCATTGCCGCGCTACACCGGTGGGCGCAAGGTGGCGCCGCAGATCCAGCGCATGAAGAGTGAAGACCTGATCGCCAGTGTGTTCCCCGACCAGATCGCTTGCCTGGAAAACCTCGCCGGCGAGCGCGAAGTGCCCGAGCATCCGCTGGTGGAGCAAACCCTCGACGACTGCCTGCACGAAGCCATGGACAGCGAAGGCTGGCTGGCCCTGTTGCGGCGCATGGAGCGCGGCGAAATCCGCCTGATCAGCCGTGATCTGCCGGCGCCGTCGCCACTGGCAGCAGAGATTCTCAGCGCCCGCCCCTACACCTTTCTCGACGACGCTCCGCTGGAGGAGCGCCGCACCCAGGCCGTGCTCAACCGGCGCTGGAGCGACCCGCAAAGCACTGATGACCTTGGCGCGCTGGATGCCGAAGCGATTGCCGGTGTGTGCGAGGAAGCCTGGCCGGCGCCCAATGGCCTGGACGAGATGCATGAAGCGCTGATGAGTTTGGCGTGCATTACCGAATCGGAGGTCACGGCGCAGTGGGCAGAATGGCTGCAAGCCCTGGCCGACGGTGGGCGCGCCAGCCGATTGCAGATCGGTACCGACCAGGCCGTTTGGGTCGCTCTGGAGCGCTTGAGCTGTTTGACGGCGATCTACCCGAATGACCTGCCGCTGTTGCCCGGTTTCGATGAGCCCTGGACCTTCGATGAAGCCTTGGTGGAAGTGCTGCGGGCGCGCCTGAGCGGCTTCGGCCCATTGACGCTGATCGAGATCGCCGCGCCCCTGGCCTTGCCGGTGGCCGACGTATCACAGGCACTCGCGCGGCTGGAGAGCGAAGGCTACGTGCTGCGCGGCCGTTTCAGCCCCGGCGCCAGCGCCGAACAATGGTGCGAACGCCACCTGCTGGCGCGCATTCACCGCTACACGGTCAAGCGCCTGCGCCGGGAAATCGAGCCGGTGGCGTTGCAGGATTTCATGCGTTTTCTGTTCGACTGGCAGCACCTGTCGAACGGTACCCGCGGCCAGGGCGGCGCCGTGTTGCCGCAGATCGTCGCGCAGTTGGAAGGGTACGCCGCAGCCACTTCGGCCTGGGACAGCGATTTGCTCAGCGCACGAATCAAGGATTACGCGCCCCACTGGCTGGACGATTTGTGCCGCAGCGGCAAAGTGGTGTGGACACGCCTGAGCAACAAGGCCGGCGCGACGGCCCTGCGCAGCACGCCAGTGGTGCTGTTGCCCCGCAGCCAGGTGCCATTGTGGAGTGGACTGACCGAAGCGCCGGACAGCACCGAGCTGTCGCCCAAGGCACAGAAAGTCCATCAGGCGCTGCGGGAAAACGGCGCGCTGTTTTTCGATGAATTGATCCACGAAGCCCATCTGCTGCGCAGCGAACTGGAAACCGCGTTGCAGGAACTGGTGGGCGCGGGGCTGGCGAACGCCGACAGTTTTGCCGGCCTGCGCGCCCTGACCACGCCGGCGAGCAAACGTCAGGCCCGCAGCAGTCGGCGCGGGCGTGGCGCGTTTGTCGGCGGGATGGACGATGCCGGGCGTTGGGCCCTGGTACGGCGGGCGCCGGTGGCGGATGGCACACGTCCGGGGGCTCACTCGGCCGAGACGCTGGAGCATGTGGCGATGACCTTGCTGCGCCGCTACGGGGTGGTGTTCTGGCGCCTGCTGGAGCGCGAGGCGGACTGGCTGCCCAGTTGGCGCGAATTGCTGCGTACGTTCCACCGGCTGGAGGCCCGGGGCGAGATTCGGGGCGGGCGGTTTGTAAGTGGTTTGGCGGGGGAACAGTTTGCGTTGCCGGAAGCGATTCCGCTGCTGCGGGAAGTTCGGCGGCGGCCTCACGATGGAAGCTTGATTGCCGTGTGTGGGGCGGATCCGCTGAACCTGGTCGGTACGCTGCTGCCGGGTAGCAAGGTGCCGGCGTTGAGCGGTAATCGGCTGGTGTACCGGGATGGTTTGCCGGCGGCGGTGGAGATTGCCGGCAAGCAGCAGGTATTGCTGGAGCTGGATCAGCAGGAGGCCGGGTTGGTGCGGGAAAAACTGATCAGGCGCTGACTTGTGCAGTGCCCGTAATGACGCCTTCGCGAGCAAGCCCGCTCCCACATTTGACCGCATTCCAAGGGTGGAACCGTATCGAATGTGGGAGCGGGCTTGCTCGCGAAGAGGCCGGCGGCCTCAACACAAAACTATTGGGTTCTTGGCTGCTCAGTGAGCACCACCGACGAAGGCACTTCTTCCTCCGGCTCATCCACCTGCTGCCCGACCCGCTGCGGCAGCATCACCTGCTGTGGATAAGTTTGCGCGAAATGAACAAAGGCACAGTTATCCACAAGCTTTTTCAAGCGCTGGTTAAACGCGCGGCTCACCGCATATTGCCCACCCGACACCGTGCGGAACTGCGCCGTCAGCACCACGCCGTTGAGGTCCATCTTGTCGACGCCAAATACCTCCAGCGGCCCTTGCAGGTTGTACTTGAGGAACACGTCGTCACGGATCGACTGTCCCGCCTCGCGAATCAGCTCCACGGCCTTGTCGACATCGGTGTCGTAGGTGAACTGCACCGAGAAGAACGCATAGGCGAATTGCCGCGACTGGTTGGTGACGGCCTTGATTTGCCCGAACGGCACCGAATGCACAAACCCCTTGCCGTCCCGCAGGCGCAGGGTGCGGATGGTCAGCCCCTCGACGGTACCGGCGTGGCCGGAGTCGAGCACCACCCAATCGCCAATCGACAGGGTGTCTTCGATGATGATGAACAGCCCGGTGATTACATCCTGCACCAGTTGCTGGGAGCCAAAACCAATGGCCAGGCCCACCACCCCGGCACCCGCCAGCAGCGGTGCGACGTTGATCCCCAGGTTGGCCATGGTGGTGATCGCGCAGATCACCACCAGGATGATTTTCACTGCGTTGCGCAGCAGTGGCAGGATGGTTTTCACCCGCGTGCTGGGCTGGCGGCTGGAGCGTTTGTTGACCGGGGGTTTCAATGCTTCCTGAATCGCCGTGTCGAGCACCACCCAGAACAGCCAGGTCACCAGCAGGATCAAACCGATGCTGCTCAGGGAATCACTGATGGCCCGGCCCACGGAGTTGCGCTGGGCAAACTCAAACAGCGAAACGCCCCAGATACGCCCGAGGATTTCGATAAAGGCGATGGCCATCACGATGCGCAACAGCGCGTGCAGCAGGCTGAGGAAACGTTCCTTGTAGGCGCTGCTGCGCTGGACCGCCACCGTGCTGCGGGACTGGAACAGGTGCTGCAACACCGTGCTGAGAAACACCGTGCCGATCAGCAGGATCGTGGTGAACAGCGCACAGCGCAGGGCTTTCTGGCTGTCGTCGCCGGCGCCGATCAGGTTGATCGCCGACACCAGCACCATCAGCAGGATCGGCCAATACCACAGGCCGGAAAACACCCGCAGGGATTGCTGCACCGCCGGGTGTTTCAGGCGCTGGGCCAGGGGCCGGTTGCGGATCAAATGCGCCACCGGACGGCGCAGGCGAATCACCAGCATGCCGAAGATCACCGAGGCAAACAGCCCGGTGAAGATCGCGACGCTGGCGGTGATATTGCCCCCCAGTTGACGGGCGATCTGTGGGCTGGTCAGCGCATCGCTGAGGGCGGCAAGGAAGCCGATCAGGAACAACGGCTTGGGGCAGTAGTCCCGAATAATCTGCACCGCCGGGCGCTTGTGGCCGACGTTGAACATGACGATCACGCACAACAGGATCGAGGTGGAGAAAATGCCGCTGCTGGTGGCGTAGGCAAAACACAGCGCCAGCGCACGGCCCACCGAGGTGGGCAGGAAGTGGCTGACGTAGAGCGTCAATGGCAGGCAGATAAGCGCCGGTATCGTGTAGGGAATCAGGTAACCCAGCAACGCCTGGAGGCGCTGGCGAGGTGCGATATGCCGCTGCAGGCTCAGGCGCTTGACGATAAAGCGCCCCAGCAGGGTCTGCGCGGCGAACGCGCCGATCCACACCCCGGACAACAACAGGAAATCCCCGGCCACGCTCCACGAGGAACGTTCGGACGGCTGGTTGACCAGCTTGTCCACCTCATCTGCCGCCCGGTCGGCCCGCAGGCGCCAGGCGTCCACCAGGTTCTGGTTGAGGTCGAGCTTGTCCTGCACATCATCGATGCTGGAGCTGATGGCGCCGAGCAGGCCGCCTTCTACCAAAAGTTCCGGCTTCGCCGGGGCGGCAGGCGCTGGAGCCGCGGGGGCAGTGGCCGCTTGCAGCGCGCCGCTGCCGCAGAACAGCAGCGTGCCGAGCAGTAGCACAGTCTTTAAATTCAACAAAACACCGGGCTCCTTCAGAAGGGTCTGTAAGGAACTGACGGGTTTGACGCCTGATCGTTCCCCGCAGACTTCGATCCGTGCGCCCCAGGCAAATATCAAATGCCAATACCTGGCTTTTTCCGCACAAGCCGAACCCCGAGACTGCGCTCCTGATTGAAACCCACCGGAGTTGCAGCCATGCCCATTGCCTTGCTCGCGCTGACCCTCAGCGCTTTTGCCATCGGGACGACCGAGTTCGTCATCGTTGGCCTGTTACCCACCATCGGCGCCGACCTGGGTGTCGACTTGCCGTCCGCCGGCCTGCTGGTCAGCCTTTACGCCCTGGGCGTGGCCATCGGCGCGCCGGTACTCACCGCCCTCACCGGCAAAGTGCCACGCAAACTGCTGTTGTTGTCGCTGATGGTGCTGTTCACCCTCGGCAACCTGCTGGCCTGGCAAGCGCCGAGTTATGAGTCCCTGGTACTGGCACGGATCGTCACCGGCCTGGCCCACGGGGTGTTCTTCTCGATTGGCTCCACCATCGCCACAAGCCTGGTGCCCAAGGAAAAAGCCGCCAGCGCGATTGCCATCATGTTTACCGGCCTGACCGTGGCGTTGGTGACCGGTGTGCCACTGGGGACGTTTATCGGCCAGCACTTCGGCTGGCGCGAAACCTTCCTCGCCGTCTCGGCCCTGGGCTTGATCGCGTTTATCGGCAGCCTGCTCTACGTACCGAAAAACATCGCCCACAGCAAACCCGCGTCGCTGTTGCAGCAACTGCAAGTGTTGAAACAACCACGGCTGCTGCTGGTGTACGCCATGACGGCGGTGGGTTACGGCGGCTCGTTCATCGCGTTCACCTACCTGGCGCCGATCCTTCAGGACATCTCCGGCTTCAGCGCCGGCACCGTCAGCCTGGTGTTGCTGGTGTATGGCATCTCGGTGGCCATCGGTAATATCTGGGGCGGCAAACTGGCCGACAAACGCGGCCCGATCAGCGCGCTGAAAATCATCTTTGCCCTGCTCGCTGCCGTGTTGTTTGTACTGACCTTTACCGCAGGCAACCCATGGCTGGCCCTGGCCACTGTGCTGGTGTGGGGCGCGGTCGCTTTCGGCAACGTGCCGGGCTTGCAGGTGTATGTGGTGCGCCAGGCGGAACATCACACGCCGAATGCGGTGGACGTGGCCTCGGGCCTGAACATCGCGGCGTTCAACTTGGGGATTGCCGGTGGCGCGTGGGCCGGCGGCCTGATCGTCGCCCACATGGGCTTGATCCACACGGCGTGGATTGGCGGTTCGGTGGTGTTGGTGGCCTTGGCGCTGACGGCCTGGAGCGGGCGCCTTGACCGGCTGGGGCCGGTGTATGCCGAGAGCTCGACCCGGGTGGTTGGCGGGCACTGATCCCGCAGCGATAAAGAACCCAATGTGGGAGCGGGCTTGCTCGCGAAAGCGGTAAGTCAGTCAACAGAGATATCGACTGACCCACCGTCTTCGCGAGCAAGCCCGCTCCCACATTTTGAGAGGTGCCGTCTGTAGGACCATCGAAACTTTCTCCCGATCCTCACAGTCATCCAAAAACGGAGGTCACCACACAGTTAACCCACGGGAGTCATCATGGCCGCGATTCATATCGGCATTTCCGGCTGGCGCTACACGCCCTGGCGGGGGGATTTCTACCCCGAGGGCCTGACCCAGAAGCGCGAGCTGCAGTTTGCCTCACGGGCGGTCAACAGCATCGAGATCAACGGCTCGTTCTACGCGCTGCAAACACCCAAGCGCTATGCCGAATGGTATGGCGACACGCCTGAAGGGTTTGTGTTCAGCGTCAAGGCGCCGCGCTATATCACGCATATCCTGCGGTTGCGGGAGGTGCACAAGCCGATGGCGAATTTCTTCGCCTCCGGGGTGCTGGAACTCAAGGAAAAGCTCGGGCCGATCCTCTGGCAGTTCCCGCCCAGTTTCAAATTCGACCCGCCGTTGTTTGAAGCCTTTCTCGCCGAATTACCCACTACTACCCAGCAGGCCGCCGCCCTCGCCCGCGAGCATGAGCCGCGCCTGAACGGCAAGGCGAGCCTGCAAGCCCACGGTAAAAAGCCGCTGCGCCATGCGGTGGAGATTCGCCACAAGAGTTTCGCCGTGCCGGAGTTTGTCGAGATGCTCGACAAGCACGGCGTGGCCCTGGTGGTGGCCGACACAGCCGGCAAGTGGCCGTACCTGGAAGACGTCACGGCCAACTTTGTGTACCTGCGCCTGCATGGGGACAAAGCGCTGTATGCCAGCGGCTATACGTCCGAAGCGCTCAAGCGCTGGGGCGATCGCATCGAACGCTGGAGCCACGGCAAACAACCCGCCGATGCACAGTTGATCGACCCAAAGCACAAACCCCGCGCCCGCAAGCAACGCGACGTGTTTTGCTATTTCGATAACGACATCAAGGTGCGCGCGCCCTTCGACGCGCGCCAATTACTGCAGCGTTTTGGCCTGGACCGGGCACTGGCCACCGAACCCGGCAAGTTGCCGGACACGGGAGTGTTGCCATGACCCATCCGGAACTGATGCCAACCACGCCCACCGAAACCATCACCCGCTTCAGGGTGCTGACGGTCAATACCCACAAGGGCTTCACCGCGCTCAACCGGCGCTTCATATTGCCCGAGTTGCGCGAGGCGATCCGCAGCGTGGCCGCCGACGTGGTGTTCCTTCAGGAAATCCACGGCACCCATGAACGCCACCCCAAGCGCTACAGCAACTGGCCGAGCATGCCGCAATACGAGTTCCTCGCCGACAGTATCTGGCCGCAATACGCCTACGGTCGCAACGCGGTGTATCCCCATGGCGACCACGGTAATGCGTTGCTGTCGAAATTCCAGATCATCCGCTACGACAATCTCGACATCTCCCAGAGCGGCCACGAAAGTCGCGGGCTGCTGCATTGCGTGCTGCGCTTGCCGGGCAACGTGCAGGACGTGCATGCCATCTGCGTGCACCTGGGGCTGCGGGAAGTCCATCGCCAGCAGCAACTGCGCCTGATCGCGCAGCGGGTCGCCGAGATTCCCGTCGACGCGCCGGTGATTGTCGCCGGTGATTTCAATGACTGGCGCCAGCGCGCCGATCTCGCTCACTGCGGGCTGCGGGAAGTGTTTATCGAAACCCACGGCAAGCCGGCCCGCACCTTCCCGGCGCGCCTGCCGCTGCTGCCGCTGGACCGCATCTATGTGCGCAACCTCAAGGTGCATCAGCCCCAAGTCCTGACCAGCCGCCCGTGGTCACACTTGTCGGACCATGCGCCGCTGTCGGTGGAGATCGAGCTATGAACAGCGCACCACTGGAAAAGGTCGCGGTGGAACACATCGCGACCGACCAACCGCCGGACGATGCCGTGGCCCGGGATCTGGATTACGGCTGGCAGAGCGGTAACCAGATCGAGTTGCTGGAGAACGGCGAGGCCTACTTTCCCAAAGTGTTCGAGGCGATGCGCCAGGCCCAGCGGGAGATCTTGCTGGAGACCTTTATCCTTTTCGAAGACAAGGTCGGCCACGAGCTCAAAGGCATTTTGATCGAGGCGGCGCAGCGTGGCGTCAAGGTCGTCGCCAGCCTCGATGGCTTTGGTTGTGGTGAGCTGACACCGGGGTTTCTCAGCGAATTGAGCCAGGCCGGCGTGACCGTGCAGATGTTCGACCCGGCGAGCAAGACATTGGGTTTTCGCACCAACTGGTTTCGCCGCTTGCACCGCAAGATTGTGGTGGTGGATGCCAGTGTGGCGTTTATCGGCGGGATCAATTTCTCGGCGGATCACCTGGGGGATTTCGGCCCCGAGGCCAAGCAGGATTATGCCGTGCAGGTGCAGGGCCCGGCAGTCGCCGACCTGCATCATTTCGCCCTCGCACAAAGTGGCCGGCGTGTGCGCAAGCGGCGCGGCTGGCGGCGCGAGCAACGCCCGTCGCCATGGGCTGCCGGCGAAGGCGATGGCCTGGTACGGCTGATCTACCGGGACAATCTGCAACACCGTACCGATATCGAAGAGGCCTACCTGCACGCCCTGCGCAAGGCCGAGCGGCGGGTGGTGATCGCCAACGCCTATTTCTTTCCCGGCTACCGCCTGCTGCGGGAGATTCGTAATGCCGCGCGGCGCGGCGTGCACGTGCAGTTGATCATGCAGGGCCAGCCGGATGTGCTGCTGGCCAAGCTGGCGGCACGCATGCTCTATGACTATTTGCTCAAGGAAGGCGTGGTGATCCACGAGTACTGCCAGCGTCCGTTGCACGGCAAGGTGGCGCTGGTGGATGAAGAGTGGAGCACGGTGGGTTCGAGCAATCTCGACCCGCTGAGCCTGTCGCTGAACCTGGAGGCGAATGTGCTGGTTCGTGATCGTGGCTTCAACCAGCAGTTGTTCGAGCGCCTGGGATATCTGAGCCAGAACCACTGCAAGACCATGCCGGAAAACCGCGCGCCTCGCGGCTGGTTCTGGCGGGTGACCGTGGGTTTCGTGGTGTTCCATGTGCTGCGGCATTTTCCGTCGTGGACCGGCTGGTTGCCGGCCCACAAGCCGAGGTTGAAACCCTTCGTTCTTGAGGAGCGTGCGGATCATGACCCAAGCTCGCATCGCTGAAGAAAGCGCTCGCCCCGGCTTCTTGAAACGCTGGAAAAAACCGCTGACGGTGGTGTTTTTCCTGGTGCTGATCGTGTTGTTCACCCTGCTCGCCCGGCGTATCGACTGGAGCGAAGTGCTCGACACCCTGGGCGACTTCAAGCTGCGCACGCTGCTCATCGCGGGTGCGCTGACCCTGTGCAGTTTCCTGGTGTATTCGTGCTTCGACCTGATCGGCCGCACCTACATCCGCCAGCCGTTGGGCTGGAAGCAGATTTTGCCGGTGGGCATCATCAGCTATGCGTTCAACCTCAACCTGAGCGCGTGGGTAGGTGGCATCGCCATGCGCTATCGGTTGTATTCCCGACTCGGGGTGAGCAACGGGAACATCGCGAAGATCCTCGGCTTGAGCCTGGCCACCAACTGGTTCGGCTACATGGCGATCGCCGGCGCGGTATTCAGCAGCGGGCTGGTGACATTACCGCCGGGGTGGAAGCTCAGCAGCGGTGCGTTGCAAGGCGTCGGCGTGCTGTTGGTACTGGCGAGCCTGGGTTACCTGCTGGCCTGTCGCTTGTCGAAAAAGCGCGCATGGTCGATACGCGGGATTGAAATCAGCCTGCCGTCGCTGCGCATGGCAGTGTTGCAGTTGGCGCTCGGCGCGCTGAACTGGTCGCTGATGGCAGCGGTGATTTTTACCCTGCTGCCCAAGCAACTGGATTACCCCGTGGTGCTCGGGGTGTTGCTGATCAGCAGCATTGCCGGGGTGGTCACGCATATCCCGGCAGGGCTGGGTGTGCTGGAGGCAGTGTTCATTGCCTTGCTGCAGCACGAAGCGTCCCGCGGCAGTCTGCTCGCGGGGCTGATCGCCTACCGCGCGATCTACTTCATCCTGCCCCTGCTGGTGGCCCTGGTGATGTACCTCGCGGTCGAAGCCAAGGCCAAGGCATTGCGCGTGAAGAAAACGCCTACGACTGGATGATGCTCAAGCGCTCGCCCACCACCATCTCGGTAATCCAGTCCACCAGGATCGAGGTGTAGGCCTGCTGGGAAACCGGATCACTCAGGGAATGATCCGCACCGTCGATAATCCGGTGAGTCAGCGAATGCGTCTGCTGGCAGGCGGCGCGGTAGCTCATGATGGTGGCGTGGGGCACGTGGTCGTCGGTCTCCGACTCCACGATCAACACATCACCGGTAAACGCCGCGCAAGCATGCAGGGCGCGATTGGTTTCAGCGTGCACAAAGGTGCCGCGATAATCCATCAGGTCGGCCTTGTCCAGGTCGCGCTTGGGCTTGAGCCATTCCTGGTCGCGGTACAGCGCCGGCACCCGCAAAGCCAGCCAGCGCACCGGGCGCAGTGACGTGAGGATGGCGGCCAGGTAACCGCCGTAGCTGGTGCCCACCACCGCCACCGCCGAGGTGTCGATGGCCGGGTGTGACAACAGGCGGTCGTAGGCCGCGAGCAGGTCGCGCAGGTTGTCTTCGCGGGTGACGCGGGATAACGGAATGCCGTTGCCGGCATGGCCGCGCAGGTCGAATGTAAGGCATACACAACCGAGCCCGGCTATACCCTTGGCGCGTTCCAGGTCACGCTCCTGGCTCCCGCCCCAGCCGTGCACAAACAACACCCCCGGTACTTTCGATTTGGGACTGAGGAAGGTCCCGCTCATCTGTTCGTCGTCGATATCAATGGCAATGGTTTCGCTTCTAGCCGTCATAGGATTTGACCGTCACGTACTTGAGAAGAAAGTCGCTGTTTTCTGCCGGGCCCCGGTACACCTCGATCGCGTCAGCCGGCAGTGGCTGGTCGACGTAGGTTTCTACCGACGAGACATAAATCGCCCGCAGCCCGGGATTGTTGACGAAGCTTTGCAGCGCCGCGACTTCCGCGCTGCTGGCCCCGCCCATGCGCCAGGATTGCTCGAGCACGCCGCTGCGGCGTTGGCCGTCGCTGTCCAGGCCCTGGGCGATGTCGTAATTGCGCCGCGAGGCGTAGAACGCGGGATAGGCCTCATCCGCCGCGTTATCGAAGACCTGCGCTTGCTGGATGGCCAGGCGCACGTCAGCGGGCAGGTCGAGCTTGAGCAGGTCTTCGTAGTAGCCCTGGACCAGCAACAGGTTGGAACCACCATAGACCTCTTCGCCCTGCCCGTCCCGGGTCAGGTATTGATCGCCGCAGTAGCTGATGACGTGATCGCCGATAAAGCTCTGGCCGACACTGTGGGTGACCACGTCGCGCAGGTCCTGCTCCAGCACCACGCCGTCGCTGAACAATTGCGCCGCATCAGGGCGCGCGAGGATGGCGTCGAACTCGTCGAGGCTGCGGATCACTTCCTGGCCGCGACCGGCGCAGGCATGCACGGGCTTGAGACGGATCGGCCCGGTGTACAGCAAATGGGTCGCCGCCGGCCGCGCATCTGCCAGGGCGTGCACACTCAACCCATCCAGCACCACATTGCGGATGCGCTCGGAAAACAGCGGCGACCAGCCTTCGGGCGCAACCGCGTTTTTATTCAGCAAACCGTGGCTGATGGCCTTGGTGCAGATGAAATCGTGATCGACGTAGCCGCCCCACAGATCCTCAGGGCCTTTGACGCCGAATTGCCGCGCCTGGGCCGCACCGATCAGCGTCTGAGTGGGTAACAGGTAGAGCTCGCGCCCACTGTGCAGCTCAGGGTTATAGCTGCCGCCATATTTGAGCCCGAGGACGTGCGCCAGCCAACGGGCCAGGGCGCGGTTGGTCTCCACTTCGTGCAATGGCGCTTGCGGACGGATTGAATGCGCCACCACGATTTTTTTGCGATTTGTCGGGGTCATGCGTCCCCCTTGGCTGTTATGCCATGTGTGTAGGGAAACGGTTGCAGGGATCAAGCCAAGGCGGCATTTATCCAAACGCGCGGGGAATCAATTAGTTGCGGGAAAAGCGATAGCACTTGGCCTGTTTTATTCTGCACGAAATGCTCAAGGTGTCGCGGCGTTCTGCACGATTCAGGCTTGCGCCTTAGAGGGCGTCACGCCGAAACGGCTGCGGTAATCACTTGGCGCCAGCCCGGTGATTTTCTTGAATGTGGCGCGGAAAGCACCAGGGTCCTGATAACCCACGGTCCAGGCGATGTGATCAATGGTGCCGTTGGTGAACTCGAGCATCTGGCGCGCCTTGCCGACACGCAGGTGCTGGCAATATTCGGTGGGTTTCAAACCGGTGGCGGCGCGGAACCGTCGCAGGAAGGTGCGTTCCTCAAGTCCCGCCTCCTGCGCCATGGCAGCCAACGAAACATCCACCGCACCGCTGGCCTGCAGCCAATGTTGCACCTTGAGAATCGCAGCGTCGCCATGGGCAAGGATCGGCGCAAAGTTACTGCCGCACTCACTGGCGCTGTCGCTGTGTTCGATCACCAGGAAACGCGCGGTGCTGGCAGCGATGCTCGGGCCGAGCAAACGGTCCACCAGGCGCAGGCCCAATTCGGACCAGGCCATGAGGCCGGCGGTGGTGATCAAGTCACCGTCGTCGACGATGGGTTTGTCGGCCTCCAGGCGAATCGCCGGGTAACGCGCGGCGAAGGACTTGGCCGACGTCCAGTGCGTGGTGGCGCTGCGACCGTCCAACAGGCCGCTTTCTGCCATCAGGATCGAACCTACGCACACCCCGCCCAGAATGGTCCCGGAGCGATGTTGCTGGCGCAGCCAATCCAGCAATTCGGCGGACGCCTGGCCCTCGGAAAAGCCGGCAATGGAGGGTGGAATCAGCAAGGCCGTCAACCTATCCCCGCTACCGGGCTCGCTATCGAATACACGGGTCGGCGCACCGCCTGTTTCAGCCTGCCAATGGCTGATGCGCAGGGACGGCAGTTGCTCCGACTGATGCTCGGTCGCAATCCGGTTGGCGACCGCGAACAGGTCGGTCAAGCCATGCACGGCGGCCATTTGCGCACCGCTGTAGATCAGCACGCCGAGTTCGACGATCGCCATTGTCAGTTTTCCCTCTGTTATTGTCGGTGCGGCCAATCCCCAGGCGTCACGCCAGCCAGGATACTGGACGCATCAACCCTCACAAGGAAACCAACATGGCCAAGCAAGCGCTCATCCTAATCGATATCCAGAACGACTACTTCCCCCAGGGCAAGTGGCCGCTAGACGGAGTGGACGCGGCGGCAGACAAGGCGCAGCAAGTGCTACAGGCATTTCGCCAGGCAGGCGATACGGTGATTCACGTACGCCACGAATTCACCTCCGACGATGCCCCCTTCTTCACCCCGGGCTCGGAAGGTGCACACCTACACCCCAAGGTGCTGAACCAGGCCGATGAGCCCGTGGTGCTCAAGCATTTCGTCAATGCGTTCCGCGAAACCAACCTGCGGGCCCTGCTGGAACAACGCAGCATCACCGAGCTGGTGGTGGTGGGCAGCATGAGCCATATGTGCATCGACGGCGTGGTGCGCGCCGCGTCGGACCTGGGCTACTGCGTGACCGTGATCCACGATGCCTGCGCCACGCGGGACCTGGAATTCAATGGCAGCATCGTGCCGGCAGCCCAGGTGCATGCGGCGTTTATGTCGTCGCTGGGGTTTGCTTATGCGAGCGTGGTGTCGGCGGAACAGTTCTTGTCCGCCGATTGACCTTCTCCGCGCTTACCGGGTAGCGATGATGAACAGGCGCGGAAACGGCAGCAACACAGTGCCATCGGCCAACGCTGGATAAGCCTTGGTGATCCGCGCCAGGTACTCGTCGAGGAAGGCGTTCCTTTCTGACTCGGTCAGGGGCGCCAGGAATGGACGCAACGCCGAACCCTTGAACCACTCCACCACCGCGGCGGAACCTGCCAGCGGATGGTGGTAAGTGGTGCGCCATACATCCACGGTGGAACAGTGTTGGCTCAGCAACTCAAAGTAGTAGCTCGCGGTATGGCGTTCATTGTGTTTGACGCTGCCGATCTTTGCGGCCCACGGGCCGTCCGCCGCGACTTCCCGCGCCAGCTTGTGGGCCGGCTCGTCAAGATTGTCGGGCGTCTGCACCGCCAGGGTGCCGCCGGAGGTCAGTTGATTGACTAAATGCGGATACAGCGTGGCGTGATCAGGCAGCCATTGCAGCGATGCATTGGCGAGGATGACGTCAAATTTCTGCACGGGGTTCCAGGCGCCGATATCCGCCAATTCGAAGTTCAACGCGGGTAGGCGCTTGCGGGCGTCCACCAGCATGTCATCAGAGCTGTCCATGCCGGTGACCAATGCCTGCGGAAAGCGCTCAGCCAGGACTTCAGTCGAATTGCCCGGGCCGCAACCCAGGTCGACGGCGGTGCGCACGTCACCCTCAGGGATGGCCGCTACCAGATCCCGGACGGGACGAGTGCGCTGTTGTTCGAACATCGAGTATTGCTTGGCTGACCAGGTCATTGCGGCATTCCTTCTTCTGTGAGGAGTGAGGACAGCCTAAATCTTGTGATCCATGAGAACAAATGCCACGATTGATCATCTCCCATACCTGAAAAGTATCCCTATGCTGGAACTCAGGCAGCTCAGGGCCTTCGTCGCGATTGCCGAAGAAGGCTATATCACTCGCGCGGCAGAACGTCTGGGCATGCAGCAACCGCCGCTGACCCGCCTGCTGCAAAGTCTTGAAGCCGAGTTGGGTGTGGTGCTGATGGAGCGCCTGCCACGAGGCGTGCGCCCGACCACTGCGGGGCTGGCCTTGCTGGAAGAGGCGCGGCATATCTTGGACAGCGTCGATGGTGTGGCCGACATTGTGCGCCGCGCCGCCCGAGGTGAACGCGGACGCCTGGCGATTGGTTTCACCAGCTCTGCCGCCTTGCATCCGTTTGTGCCCAGCGTACTGCGCCTGTTTCGGGAAACCTTTGTCGGCGTTTCAGTGGTACTGGAAGAAGCCGGTACCGGTGAACTGCTGGACGCGTTGCTGCACGAAAAGCTCGACGCGGCGTTCATTCGCTCGCCGCTGAGCGGGACGCAGGCGTTGCAGGACCAGCCAATTCTGGTGGAGCCAATGTTGCTGGCGCTGCCTACCGACCACCCACTGGCTATCAACCCGTCGACGCCGCTGCCGTTGGCGGCATTGGCCACCGAGGCGTTTGTGCTGTATCGGCGCCGGGTAGGGCTTGGGTTGTATGACGCGATTCTGGTGGCGTGTCGCGAAGCGGGTTTCAGCCCGCAAGTTGTGCAAGAGGCGCCGCGCATGACGGCGACGTTGAGCCTGGTGGCTGCAGGGCTTGGGGTTTCGATTGTGCCTGCCTCAATGCAACGGTTGCGGGGCGACGGGATTGTTTATCGCGAGCTTTCGGAGTGCCGGAGCCTGGTGGCGCCGTTGCACCTGGCTACCCGGGTAGGTGATACGTCGTCGGTATTGGAGAGGTTTCGGGAGTTGGTGGTGAGCGCCGCTTCTACTGACGTTTAGCGGATTGCCGTGTCCGCAATGAAAAACCCCCGGGGCCAAGGCCACCGGGGGTTTTCTGGTGTTACGCGACAGTTCTGGGTCTCAAGCGACCTTAGAACGGAATATCGTCATCAAAGCTGTCGAAGTCGGCTGCCGGCTGAGGAGCGGCCTGCTGTGGCGCTGGACGCGACTCACGCTGTGGCTGCTGGGTTGGCTGCGGACGGGACTGCTGCTGTGGACGCGGCGCCGAGTTGGACATGCCGCCCTGGCCCTGTTGGTCGCCCTGTGGACGGCCGCCCAGCAGTTGCATGGTGCCTTGCATGTCGACCACGATTTCTGTGGTGTAACGCTTGATGCCGTCTTTTTCCCACTCGCGGGTTTGCAGCTTGCCTTCGATGTAGACCTGCGAACCTTTGCGCAGGTATTCACCGGCGATCTCTGCAACCTTGCCGAACATCGACACACGGTGCCATTCGGTTTTCTCGACCTTCTGGCCGGTTTGCTTGTCGGTCCACTGTTCGCTGGTCGCCAGACTCAGGTTGGTCACGGCGTTACCGTTCGGCAAGTAGCGAACTTCGGGATCCTGGCCGCATGTACCGACCAATATGACTTTGTTAACCCCACGGGCCATAACGTTCTCCTAGGCTGGGCGCGCTGTCGGCACTGGGTTGACCAGTTGCTCGAGCGTCGCGCGATCCAATAATTCGGTGTCCAATTTGATGTAGATGGCGGCTTCTTCAGTAACAACCACAGCATCCGTAACCCCAACAACGGCCTTAAGGCGCTCGACCAGACCGGCTTCGCGGATCGCTTCGGGCGATAACGGCAAGCGCAGGCTCGTCACATAGGGAGGTTCGCGCATGGTAACAGCAAAGGCTAGCCAGAGGGCAGCCAGACCTGCGCATCCCAGGAACACAACCGACAAACCGCCATGCTGGAACATCCAGCCACCCATGATCCCGCCCAGTGCAGAACCGAGGAACTGGCTGGTGGAATACACGCCCATCGCCGTGCCTTTGCCGCCGGCCGGTGAAACCTTACTGATCAGCGAAGGCAGTGAAGCCTCCAGCAGGTTGAACGCGGTGAAGAACACCACCGTGCCGATCACCAGCGCCCGCAGGCTGTCGCCGAACTGCCAGAAGAATAGCTCAGTGAGCATCAATGTCGCGACGGCGCCCAGCAGAACTCGTTTCATTTTGCGTTTCTTCTCGCCGTAGATGATGAACGGGATCATGGCGAAGAACGAAATCAGCAGCGCGGTCAGGTACACCCACCAGTGCTGCTCCTTGGGCAGCCCGGCTTTTTGTACCAGGGCCAGGGGCAAGGCGACGAAGCTGCACATCAGCATTGCGTGTAATACGAAGATACCCAAATCCAGGCGCAACAGGTCCGGGTGCTTGAGTGTCGGCAGCAATGCTTGCTTGGCGACGCCCGACTCACGGTGCTGCAACGGCCCCGTGGAATGCGGAACCATGAAGGCGACAATCACGATGCCGAACAGCGCCATGCCACCGGTGGCCAGGAACAGACCGTGCAAGCCGAACGCGCGGGTCAGCAGCGGGCCGACTACCATCGCCACGGCGAACGAAAGACCGATGGTCATGCCGATCATCGCCATGGCCTTGGTACGGTGTTGTTCGCGGGTCAGGTCGGAGAGCAGTGCCATGACGGCGGCGGAAATCGCGCCGGCGCCTTGCAGGACGCGTCCGGCGATCACGCCCCAGATCGAATCGGCATTGGCCGCAAGCACACTGCCCAGGGCGAAGACGATCAGGCCGAGGTAGATCACCGGCCGGCGGCCGATGCGGTCGGAAATGACGCCGAACGGAATCTGAAACAGCGCCTGGGTCAGGCCATAGGCGCCAATCGCCAGGCCGATCAGGGCCGGGGTCGCTCCTGCGAGATCCATTCCATAGGTTGCCAGCACCGGCAACACCATAAACATGCCAAGCATACGGAATGCGAACACCAGGGCCAGACCGCTTGCTGCGCGGGTCTCGCTGCCACTCATGCGTTCGCTGTGGGGATCGTGCATGGATAAACCTCGTGTGAACCGGCGGCGATTCTACCAGTCCCATCGATTGAGAGGGTATATGCGGCGCTTTGCCGCGCAGCTTTCATGTAAGGCTGCACCCGGCACTTTGACAGTGTATATTCATCCAGTCTTTAGCCGTATACTCCTGCATTATTTACGCCCGCCGTGCGAGGCCATCTTGGACAAGATCCTGATTCGTGGGGCTCGAACCCACAACCTGAAGAACATCGACCTGACCCTGCCACGGGACAAACTGATCGTCATCACCGGCTTGTCCGGGTCCGGCAAGTCGTCCCTGGCGTTTGACACGCTGTACGCCGAAGGCCAGCGCCGCTATGTGGAATCCCTGTCGGCCTATGCCCGCCAGTTCCTGTCGATGATGGAAAAGCCCGACGTCGACACCATTGAAGGCCTGTCGCCTGCGATTTCCATCGAACAGAAATCCACCTCCCACAACCCGCGTTCCACCGTGGGCACCATCACCGAGATCTACGACTACCTGCGCCTGCTGTATGCCCGCGTGGGTATTCCCCGCTGCCCGGACCACGACATTCCCCTGGAAGCCCAGACCGTCAGCCAGATGGTCGACCTGGTGCTGGCCCAGCCGGAGGGCGCCAAGCTGATGCTGCTGGCACCGGTGATTCGCGAGCGCAAGGGTGAACACCTTTCGGTCTTTGAAGAACTGCGTGCCCAGGGTTTCGTGCGTGCCCGCATCAACGGCAAGCTCTACGAGCTGGACGAAGCGCCGAAGCTGGATAAACAGAAGAAGCACTCGATTGATGTGGTCGTCGACCGTTTCAAGGTGCGTGCCGATTTGCAGCAGCGCCTGGCGGAGTCTTTCGAGACCGCGCTGAAGCTGGCAGACGGTATCGCCCTGGTGGCGCCGATGGACGACGAACCCGGGGAAGAAATTATCTTCTCCGCGCGCTTCGCCTGCCCGATCTGCGGCCATGCCATCAGCGAGCTGGAACCGAAGCTGTTTTCCTTCAACAACCCGGCCGGCGCTTGCCCGACCTGTGATGGCCTGGGGGTTAAGCAATTCTTCGACATCAAGCGCCTGGTCAACGGTGACCTCACACTGGCGGAGGGTGCGATACGTGGCTGGGACAGGCGTAACGTCTATTACTTCCAGATGCTGGGGTCGTTGGCTTCGCACTACAAGTTCAGCCTGGAAGTGCCGTTCAACGAACTGCCCGCCGAACAGCAGAAATTCATCCTGCATGGCAGCGGTTCACAGAACGTCGACTTCAAGTATTTGAACGACCGTGGCGATATCGTCAAACGCTCGCACCCGTTCGAAGGCATCGTGCCGAACCTGGAGCGGCGCTACCGCGAGACGGAGTCCGCCAGCGTGCGCGAGGAACTGGCCAAGTTCCTCAGCACCCAGCCTTGCCCGGATTGCCGTGGCACACGCCTGCGCCGTGAGGCACGGCATGTGTGGGTTGGCGAGAAGACCCTGCCGGCAGTGACCAACCTGCCGATTGGCGATGCCTGCGAATACTTCGGCACGCTGAAACTGACGGGCCGCCGCGGGGAAATTGCCGACAAGATCCTCAAGGAGATTCGTGAACGGCTGCAGTTCCTGGTCAACGTGGGCCTGGACTACCTGTCGCTGGACCGCAGTGCCGACACGCTTTCCGGCGGTGAAGCCCAGCGGATTCGCTTGGCCAGCCAGATCGGTGCCGGCCTGGTGGGCGTGTTGTACATCCTCGATGAACCGTCGATTGGCTTACATCAACGGGACAACGACCGCTTGCTGGGCACGCTGAAGCACCTGCGGGACATCGGCAATACGGTGATCGTGGTCGAGCACGATGAAGACGCGATTCGCCTGGCCGATTATGTGGTCGATATCGGTCCGGGAGCGGGTGTTCACGGTGGGCATATTGTCGCCGAGGGCACGCCGGCTGAAGTGATGGCGCATCCTGACTCGCTGACCGGTAAGTACCTGTCGGGTCGCGTGAAGATCGCCGTACCGGCCAAACGCACCCCGCGCAACAAGAAGATGGCACTGCACCTCAAGGGCGCGCGTGGCAACAACCTGCGCAATGTCGACCTGGAGATCCCGCTGGGCCTGCTGACCTGTGTGACCGGTGTATCCGGTTCGGGCAAATCAACGCTGATCAACAACACGCTGTTCCCGTTGAGTGCCACTGCACTGAACGGCGCGACCACCCTGGAAGCCGCCGCTCACGACAGCATCAAGGGCCTGGAACACCTGGACAAGGTGGTCGATATCGACCAAAGCCCGATTGGCCGCACACCGCGCTCCAACCCGGCGACCTACACCGGGCTGTTCACGCCGATTCGCGAGCTGTTCGCCGGCGTGCCGGAATCGCGCTCCCGTGGCTACGGGCCTGGCCGGTTCTCGTTTAACGTCAAGGGCGGCCGCTGCGAAGCGTGCCAGGGCGATGGCTTGATCAAGGTGGAGATGCACTTCCTGCCGGACATCTACGTGCCGTGCGACGTGTGCAAGAGCAAGCGCTACAACCGCGAAACCCTGGAAATCAAGTACAAGGGCAAGAGCATCCACGAAACCCTCGAGATGACGATCGAGGAAGCGCGGGTGTTCTTCGACGCGGTACCGGCCCTGGCGCGCAAGCTGCAGACACTGATGGATGTTGGCCTGTCGTACATCAAGCTGGGTCAGTCGGCGACGACGCTGTCGGGTGGCGAGGCCCAGCGGGTCAAGCTGTCTCGCGAGCTGTCCAAGCGTGATACCGGCAAGACGCTGTACATCCTCGACGAGCCGACCACAGGCCTGCACTTCGCGGATATTCAGCAATTGCTGGACGTGCTGCATCGCCTGCGTGACCACGGCAATACGGTGGTAGTGATCGAGCACAATCTGGATGTGATCAAGACCGCCGACTGGCTGGTGGACCTGGGGCCGGAAGGCGGTTCCAAAGGTGGGCAGATCATTGCGGTCGGCACACCGGAGCAAGTCTCGGAGATGAAGCAGTCTCACACCGGCTTCTACCTCAAGCCTCTGCTGGCTCGCGACAAGGACTGATTGTTCAGCCCCACGAAAAAGCCCCTGTCACCGTGTAAGTGACAGGGGCTTTTTAGTAGCTGGAGGAATCAGAACTGCGATTGCAGGTAATTCTCCAGGCCAATCAGCTTGATCAGGCCCAACTGCTTTTCCAGCCAGTAGGTGTGATCCTCTTCGGTGTCATTCAACTGCACCCGCAGGATTTCCCGCGTGACGTAGTCGTTGTGCTGCTCGCAGAGCTCAATGCCCTTGCAGAGCGCGGCACGGACCTTGTACTCAAGGCGCAAGTCGCTGGCGAGCATCTCAGGCACCGTGGTGCCGGTATCCAGGTCGTCGGGACGCATACGGGGCGTGCCTTCGAGCATCAGGATACGGCGCATCAGTGCGTCGGCGTGCTGTGCCTCTTCTTCCATTTCATGGTTGATACGCTCGTAGAGTTCGGTAAAGCCCCAGTCTTCGTACATCCGCGAGTGAATGAAATATTGGTCACGAGCTGCCAGTTCGCCCGTCAGCAACGTGTTGAGGTAATCGATTACGTCGGGGTGACCTTGCATCGCCCTACATCTCCCTGCTTGAAAGTCTGTAGTTTGAACCATGATGACCCGGAGGTCACGGGACCAACGGCAGAAAAGTGAAGATTTCCGGTGAAAAGTAGCTTAAATAACGCAAAAACCGCCCAAATGAGGGCGGTTCTGCTTATCGTTTAGAGTCAGTTAAGCGATACACACAGTGCAGATGCGATCCCTTCTCCATAAGCCGGGTCGGCCTTGAAGAAGTACTGCAACTGGCGCTGCACCACGTCGCTGGAAACACCCGCCATTGCGCCGGCGATATTGTTGATCAGCAGGGCTTTCTGCTCATCGTTCATCAGGCGGAACAGCGCACCGGCATGGCTGTAGTAGTCGGTATCTTCGCGGTGATCGTAACGATCAGCCGCACCGCTCAGGACCAAGGCTGGCTCGGCGTACTGAGGAGCCTGCTTCGGCGCATCGGCGTAGCTGTTTGGCTCGTAATTGGGGGCCGCACCACCATTGGAGCCGAATGCCATCGAACCATCACGCTGGTAGCTGTTGACCGGGCTG
Organism: Pseudomonas sp. C6002; assembly: GCF_013385805.1. NCBI lineage: Bacteria > Pseudomonadati > Pseudomonadota > Gammaproteobacteria > Pseudomonadales > Pseudomonadaceae > Pseudomonas > Pseudomonas sp. C6002. The sequence goes on from NZ_JACAPH010000029.1 coordinate 164,719, forward strand.
CGTGGCGCATTTACCGGCAGTTGCTGGTGATTGGTACCTACGCGGTAGCGATGGGCATCGGCGTAAGCGAACACGCGCCCTTGCAGCATGCGGTCTGGCGACAGGCCAACACCCGGGACCATGTTGCTTGGACCGAAAGCCGCCTGTTCAACTTCAGCGAAGTAGTTCAGCGGGTTGCGGTTCAGTTCCAGCTCACCCACTTCGATCAGCGGGAACTCTTTCTGCGACCAGGTCTTGGTCACGTCGAACGGGTTTTCGTAGTGAGCGTTGGCCTGGGCCTCAGTCATGATCTGAATGCACACGCGCCATTTCGGGAAGTCACCACGCTCAATAGCACCGAACAGATCGCGCTGAGCGTAATCAGGGTCGGTACCCGCCAGGCGTGCAGCGTCAGCCGGCGCCAGGTTCTTGATACCTTGCTTGGTCTTGTAGTGCCACTTCACCCAGTGACGCTCGCCTTTGGCGTTAATCAAGCTGTAGGTGTGACTGCCGAAGCCGTGCATGTGACGGTAGCCGTCCGGGATGCCACGGTCCGAAAACAGGATGGTGACCTGGTGCAGCGCCTCAGGGGAGTGCGACCAGAAGTCCCACATCATCTGTGCACTTTTCAGGTTGCTTTGCGGCAGGCGCTTTTGGGTGTGGATAAAGTCGGGAAACTTCAGCGGGTCGCGGATGAAGAACACCGGGGTGTTGTTACCAACGATGTCCCAGTTGCCTTCTTCGGTGTAGAACTTCAACGCGAAACCACGCGGGTCGCGCTCAGTATCAGCCGAACCACGCTCGCCACCCACCGTGGAGAAGCGCAGGAAAGTCGGAGTTTGCTTGCCCACAGAATCGAACAGCTTGGCGCTGGTGTACTGCGTGATGTCTTGAGTGACGGTGAAGGTACCGTAAGCGCCCGAGCCTTTGGCGTGTACACGACGCTCAGGAATGTTTTCACGGTTGAAGTGAGCGAGCTTCTCGATCAGGTGAAAGTCGTCGAGCAGCAGCGGGCCGCGTGGACCGGCGGAACGGGAATTCTGGTTATCCGCGACAGGTGCGCCGCTGGCGGTAGTAAGGGTTTTATTCTGGCTCATGCTCAATCTTCCTCAGGTCAGTCTTGGAACTGCCGGCTAATCGGCTTGGAGCGATTATTGACCAGGAAGATGACACCATCAAATTTATTAAATCATGCCAACCGATAGAAATTAACTAACGATACATCCGAACGGATATCAAAAGTTGCTGCACGGGATGAACGTGTATTCGCTCGAGGTAATTCCAGTTTTCCAACGCGCACAAAAAACCGGGCACTAGGCCCGGTTCTTCGTTACAGACTGACGTCTTACTCAGCGGATACAGCTTCACCGCCAACTGGACGATCGATCAGCTCAACGTACGCCATAGGCGCGTTGTCACCAGCGCGGAAACCGCACTTGAGGATGCGCAGGTAGCCACCCTCACGGGTAGCGTAACGCTTGCCCAGGTCGTTGAAGAGCTTACCAACGATAGCTTTCGAACGGGTACGGTCGAAAGCCAGACGGCGGTTAGCCAGGCTGTCTGTCTTGGCCAAAGTAATCAGCGGCTCAGCAACGCGACGCAGTTCTTTAGCTTTCGGCAGTGTAGTTTTGATCAGCTCGTGCTCGAACAGCGACACCGCCATGTTCTGGAACATAGCCTTACGGTGCGAGCTGGTACGGCTCAGGTGACGACCACTTTTACGATGACGCATGGTTCATTCCTTACCAAACTCACGTTCGGTGATTACGACGATCAGGCAGTCGCCTTGTCGTCCTTCTTAAGACTTGCAGGCGGCCAGTTGTCGAGGCGCATGCCGAGGGACAGACCGCGGGAGGCCAGAACGTCCTTGATTTCAGTCAAGGATTTCTTGCCCAGGTTCGGAGTCTTCAACAGTTCTACTTCGGTGCGCTGAATCAGATCACCGATGTAGTAAATGTTTTCCGCCTTAAGGCAGTTAGCCGAACGTACAGTCAGTTCCAGATCGTCAACCGGGCGAAGCAGGATCGGATCGATCTCGTCTTCCTGCTCGATTACCACTGGTTCGCTGTCACCCTTGAGGTCGACGAACGCAGCCAACTGCTGTTGCAGAATGGTTGCAGCGCGGCGGATAGCCTCTTCAGGATCCAGAGTACCGTTGGTTTCCAGATCAATAACCAGCTTGTCCAGGTTAGTACGCTGTTCGACACGGGCGTTTTCCACCACGTATGCGATACGGCGAACCGGGCTGAACGAAGAGTCGAGCTGCAAGCGACCAATGCTGCGGCTTTCGTCTTCATCGCTCTGACGCGAGTCGGCCGGTTCATAACCACGACCACGAGCTACGGTGAGCTTCATGTTCAGGGCGCCGTTAGACGCCAGGTTAGCGATTACGTGATCGGGATTAACGATCTCGACATCATGATCCAGCTGAATATCGGCAGCGGTAACCACCCCCGAACCCTTCTTCGACAAGGTCAGCGTAACTTCGTCACGGCCGTGCAGCTTGATAGCCAGACCTTTAAGGTTCAACAGGATTTCAATTACGTCTTCCTGTACACCTTCGATGGCGCTGTACTCGTGGAGCACACCGTCAATCTCGGCCTCGACTACTGCACAGCCGGGCATTGAGGACAACAGGATGCGGCGCAGCGCGTTGCCCAGGGTGTGGCCAAAACCACGCTCGAGAGGCTCGAGAGTGATCTTGGCGCGGGTTGGACTGACAACCTGCACATCAATGTGACGGGGTGTCAGGAACTCATTTACCGAAATCTGCATGGATGCACCTATTTTCTAGCCCTTACTTGGAGTAGAGCTCGACAATCAGGCTTTCGTTGATGTCGGCGGACAGATCACTGCGAGCAGGAACGTTCTTGAAAACGCCCGACTTCTTCTCAGTGTCTACTTCTACCCATTCTACGCGGCCACGTTGGGCACACAGATCGAGAGCTTGGACAATGCGAAGTTGATTTTTTGCTTTCTCGCGAATCGCGACCACGTCACCAGCACGAACCTGGTACGACGGGACGTTAACGGTTTGGCCGTTTACGCTGACGGATTTGTGCGATACCAGCTGACGGGATTCGGCACGAGTCGAACCAAAGCCCATACGGTATACAACGTTGTCCAGACGGCATTCGAGCAGTTGCAGCAGGTTTTCACCGGTTGCACCTTTCTTGCCAGCAGCTTCTTTGTAGTAGCCGCTGAACTGACGCTCGAGAACGCCGTAGATACGACGGACCTTCTGCTTTTCACGCAGTTGGGTGCCGTAGTCGGACTGGCGACCGCGGCGTTGGCCGTGGATACCAGGTGCTGCTTCAATGTTGCACTTCGATTCGATCGCGCGCACGCCGCTCTTCAGAAAGAGATCGGTGCCTTCACGACGAGCGAGTTTGCATTTTGGACCAATGTAACGAGCCATTCTTTACAATCTCCTGGATTACACGCGGCGCTTCTTCGGCGGACGGCACCCGTTGTGCGGGATTGGCGTCACGTCGGTGATGCTGGCGATCTTATAGCCACAGCCGTTCAATGCACGGACAGCAGACTCACGACCTGGACCTGGACCTTTGACGTTGACGTCGAGGTTTTTCAGGCCATATTCCAGCGCAGCTTGACCAGCACGTTCAGCAGCTACTTGAGCAGCAAACGGGGTGGACTTGCGGGAACCGCGGAAACCCGAACCACCGGAGGTAGCCCAAGAAAGCGCGTTACCTTGACGGTCGGTGATGGTCACGATTGTGTTGTTAAAAGATGCATGGATGTGGGCGATGCCATCAACCACTGTCTTTTTAACTTTTTTACGAGGACGAGCAGCAGGTTTTGCCATGATTAATTTCCTGTCGATTCGCGTGGGCGATTACTTGCGGATCGGCTTACGCGGACCTTTACGGGTACGCGCGTTAGTCTTGGTACGCTGACCGCGTACTGGAAGACCACGACGATGACGCAGACCACGGTAGCAACCGAGGTCCATCAAACGCTTGATTTTCATGTTGATTTCGCGACGCAGGTCACCTTCAGTGGTGAACTTCGCCACTTCGCCACGCAACAGCTCAATCTGCTCGTCGCTCAGATCCTTGATCTTTGCGGCTGGGTTTACCCCAGTATCTGCGCAAATTTTCTGCGCAGTAGTGCGACCAACACCATAGATGTAGGTCAGCGAGATAACAGTGTGCTTGTTATCTGGAATGTTAACGCCTGCAATACGGGCCATTCAGTGGGACTCCAATTGACAGCTACCTACGCCCCGGAAGCCAAGAAATAGGGCGCGAGATAATATCGCTGTAATAACAAATAATCAACCCGGCAGCGCACTAGCTGCCGGGCTTCAAGCGGATCACACTCAGCCTTGGCGCTGTTTGTGACGCGGTTCCGCGCTGCAAATTACTCGAACAACACCTTCGCGGCGAATAATCTTGCAGTTACGGCACAGCTTTTTCACCGATGCACGAACTTTCATCACCAACTCCTCGAACCTTATGGGTACTCAGCGCAACATGCCGCTGCCGTAACCCTTCAGGTTGGCTTTCTTCATCAGGGATTCGTACTGGTGCGAAACGAGGTGCGATTGTACTTGGGACATGAAGTCCATCACAACCACGACGACGATCAGCAACGAGGTCCCGCCAAGGTAGAACGGAACGTTTGCTGCAACCACCAGGAACTGGGGCAACAGGCAGACGGCCGTCATATATAGAGCACCGAACATGGTCAAGCGAGTCAGAACGCCATCAATGTAGCGCGCAGACTGCTCACCTGGACGAATACCCGGAATAAAGGCACCGGACTTCTTCAGGTTTTCCGCTACGTCTTTCGGATTGAACATCAACGCCGTATAGAAGAAGCAGAAGAAAATAATCCCTGCACTAAACAGCAGAATATTCAACGGCTGACCAGGAGCGATCGACTGCGAGATGTCCTGCAACCAGCCCATACCTTCAGACTGACCGAACCAGGCACCCAACGAAGCCGGAAACAGCAAAATGCTGCTCGCGAAAATGGCAGGAATAACCCCGGCCATGTTCACTTTCAGCGGCAGGTGGCTGGTCTGCGCGGCAAAGACCTTGCGGCCCTGCTGACGCTTGGCGTAGTGAACAGCAATACGACGCTGGCCACGCTCAATGAACACCACAAAACCGATAATCGCTACTGCCAACAAACCGATGGCAACCAGGGCGAAGATATTGATATCACCCTGACGTGCAGACTCGAAAGACTGCCCAATCGCTCTCGGAAGACCGGCAACGATACCTGCGAAAATCAACATCGAGATACCGTTACCAACACCACGCTCAGTAATCTGCTCACCCAGCCACATCATGAACATCGCACCAGCCACAAATGTGGATACCGCGACGAAATGGAAGCCAAAGTCACCAGTGAACGCAACACCCTGCCCGGCCAGGCCAACGGACATGCCGATAGCCTGGACCAGGGCGAGGATGACAGTGCCGTAGCGGGTGTACTGGCTTATCTTGCGACGGCCAGCTTCACCTTCCTTCTTCAACTGCTCCAACTGCGGACTGACGGCGGTCATCAGTTGCATGATGATCGATGCCGAGATGTACGGCATGATCCCCAGTGCAAAGATGCTCATCCGTTCCAGCGCGCCGCCGGAAAACATGTTGAACAAGCTAAGAATGGTCCCCTCATTCTGTCGAAACAGGTCTGCGAGTCGGTCCGGGTTGATACCTGGAACCGGGATGTGTGCGCCTATTCGGTAGACGATAATCGCCAGGAACAGAAAACGCAGACGAGCCCAAAGTTCAGACATACCGCCTTTGCCGAGCGCTGAGAGAGCACCTTGCTTAGCCATTTATTCCTCGAACTTGCCGCCAGCTGCTTCGATAGCCGAACGCGCACCTTTGGTGGCGCCGATTCCCTTGCCGATAGTGACAGCGCGAGTCACTTCACCGGACAGCATGATTTTCACACGCTGTACGTTGACGTTGATCACGTTGGCATCTTTCAGGGTCTGCACGGTAACGATGTCGCCTTCCACTTTGGCCAGCTCGGACAGACGCACTTCTGCGCGGTCCATGGCTTTCAGGGAAACGAAACCGAACTTCGGCAGGCGACGATGCAGCGGCTGTTGACCGCCTTCAAAGCCTGGAGCGATGGTGCCACCGGAGCGGGAGGACTGACCTTTGTGGCCACGGCCACCGGTCTTGCCCAAACCACTACCGATACCACGGCCCGGACGATGCTTTTCGCGACGGGAACCCGGCGCTGGACTCAGATCATTGAGTTTCATCGAATTAACCCTCGACACGCAGCATGTAGTAAGCCTTGTTGATCATCCCGCGATTCTCGGGAGTATCAAGTACTTCTACAGTGTGACCGATGCGACGCAGACCCAAACCCTTAACGCACAATTTGTGGTTAGGGATGCGGCCGGTCATGCTTTTGATCAGCGTTACTTTAACGGTAGCCATGATCAGAAGATCTCCTTGACGCTTTTGCCACGCTTGGCGGCAATGGATTCAGGAGACTGCATTGCTTTCAAACCCTTGAAAGTGGCGTGAACCACGTTTACCGGGTTAGTCGAGCCGTAGCACTTGGCCAGAACGTTCTGAACGCCAGCAACTTCGAGGACAGCACGCATAGCGCCGCCAGCGATGATACCGGTACCTTCAGAGGCAGGCTGCATGTACACCTTCGAAGCGCCGTGAGCGGACTTCATTGCGTACTGCAGAGTGGTGCCGTTCAGATCAACTTGGATCATGTTGCGACGAGCAGCTTCCATTGCCTTCTGGATCGCAGCAGGCACTTCACGTGACTTGCCACGGCCGAAGCCAACGCGCCCTTTACCATCACCTACCACGGTCAACGCGGTGAAAGTGAAGATACGGCCGCCTTTAACGGTTTTGGCTACGCGGTTAACTTGAACCAGCTTCTCAATGTAGCCTTCGTCGCGCTTTTGGTCGTTATTTGACATAACTTAGAACTCCAGCCCAGCTTCACGAGCAGCATCAGCCAGCGCTTTCACGCGGCCGTGGTACTTGAAGCCAGAGCGGTCGAAAGCCACTTGCGAGACGCCGGCGGCCTTAGCACGCGTAGCGACCAGCTGGCCAACCTTAGTGGCCGCGTCGATGTTGCCAGTGGCACCATCACGCAGTTCTTTATCCAAAGTCGAGGCGCTTGCCAGGACTTTGTTGCCGTCGGCCGAGATGACCTGGGCGTAGATGTGCTGCGACGAGCGGAACACGCAGAGACGCACGACTTCGAGTTCGTGCATTTTCAGGCGTGCTTTGCGAGCGCGACGCAGTCGAGTAACTTTTTTGTCGGTCATTTGCTATGCCCTACTTCTTCTTGGCTTCTTTACGACGGACGACTTCGTCCGCGTAGCGCACACCTTTGCCTTTGTACGGCTCTGGTGGACGGAAGTCGCGGATCTCAGCGGCCACCTGACCTACCAGCTGCTTATCAATACCCTTGATCAGGATATCGGTTTGGCTAGGGGTCTCAGCGGTGATGCCTTCCGGCAGTTCGTAATCCACTGGGTGCGAGAAGCCAAGGGCCAGGTTCAGAACCGTGCCTTTTGCTTGCGCTTTGTAACCAACACCGACCAGCTGGAGCTTGCGCTCGAAGCCTTGGCTTACGCCTTGGACCATGTTGTTTACCAACGCACGAGTGGTACCGGCCATTGCGCGAGTTTGTTGATCGCCATTGCGAGCAGCGAAACGCAGCTCACCAGCTTCTTCAACGATCTCAACGGACGAATGGATATTCAGTTCCAGAGTGCCCTTGGCACCCTTCACCGAAAGCTGTTGACCTGCGAATTTTACTTCGACACCGGCTGGCAGCTTAACGGGGTTCTTAGCGACGCGTGACATGCTTATCCCCCCTTAGAACACAGTGCAAAGAACTTCGCCGCCGACACCGGCAGCGCGCGCAGCACGATCCGTCATCACACCTTTGTTGGTGGAGACGATAGACACACCGAGACCGCCACGAACTTTTGGCAGATCATCAACGGACTTGTACTGACGCAGGCCTGGACGGCTAACGCGCTTCACTTCTTCGATGACCGGACGGCCTTCGAAGTACTTCAGCTCGATGGACAGCAGTGGTTTGATTTCGCTGCTGATCTGATAACCCGCAATGTAGCCTTCGTCTTTCAGGACTTTGGCAACAGCAACCTTCAACGTGGAAGATGGCATGCTTACGACGGACTTTTCAGCCATCTGGGCATTACGGATACGAGTTAGCATGTCCGCTAACGGGTCCTGCATACTCATGGCTAGACGCTCCTAATACAAAAAAATTAGCCTTGCGGCCATTACGTGTCGCCGAGAATCTCCGAGCACAAAACACACGGGCTCAGGCGAGCCGCGTATTTTAGACACACTCCGGAAATGAAACAAGCCCCAAAAGGGGCTTGTTCCAGATTCTAGGCCACCGGCGGTCAGTATCTTGCGATCCTGGCCACCGAGACTTCGAACGTACTTACCAGCTGGCTTTAACCAGACCTGGTACGTCACCACGCATTGCCGCTTCACGCAGTTTGTTACGGCCGAGGCCGAACTTGCGGTAAACGCCGTGTGGACGACCGGTCAGGCGGCAGCGGTTACGCATGCGCGAAGCGCTTGCGTCACGTGGCTGCTTCTGCAGAGCAACTGTAGCTTCCCAACGCGCTTCTGGACTTGCGTTCAGATCAACGATGATTGCTTTCAGTGCTGCACGCTTCTTGGCGTACTTGGCAACCGTGAGCTGACGCTTCAGCTCGCGGTTTTTCATGCTCATCTTGGCCATGGTCCTACTCCAATCAGTTGCGGAACGGGAATTTGAACGCACGCAGCAGAGCGCGGCCTTCATCATCGTTCTTGGCAGTGGTGGTCAGGGTGATGTCCAGACCGCGGAGAGCATCGATCTTGTCGTAGTCGATTTCCGGGAAGATGATCTGCTCTTTAACGCCCATGCTGTAGTTACCACGACCATCGAAGGACTTGGCATTCAGGCCGCGGAAGTCGCGGACCCGAGGCAGGGAGATCGACAGCAGACGATCCAGGAATTCGTACATACGCTCACGGCGCAGAGTCACTTTGACGCCGATCGGCCATCCTTCACGGACTTTAAAGCCAGCGATGGATTTACGAGCGTAGGTCACAACGACTTTTTGGCCGGTGATCTTTTCCAGGTCAGCAACAGCGTGCTCGATGACTTTTTTGTCGCCGATCGCTTCGCCCAGACCCATGTTCAGGGTGATTTTGGTAACGCGCGGAACTTCCATCACGTTCGAAAGCTTAAGTTCTTCCTTAAGTTTCGGTGCGATTTCCTTCCGGTAAATCTCTTTTAGTCGTGCCATGGTCTTCTACCTAGCAGTGTTCAAGCATCAACCGCTTTTTGGGTCGACTTGAAGACACGAATTTTCTTACCGTCTTCTACTTTGAAACCAACGCGGTCAGCCTTGTTGGTTTCGCCGTTGAAGATGGCGACGTTAGAAGCGTGCAGTGGCGCTTCTTTCTCGACGATACCGCCTTGTACGCCCGACATCGGGTTAGGCTTGGTATGACGCTTGACCAGGTTCAGACCACCAACGACCAGACGGTCATCAGCAAGAACCTTCAGCACCTTACCGCGCTTACCTTTGTCTTTGCCGGCGATCACGATGATCTCGTCGTCACGACGAATCTTTTGCATGTCGGATCTCCTTACAGCACTTCTGGGGCGAGCGAGACGATCTTCATGAACTTCTCAGTACGAAGTTCACGGGTCACTGGCCCAAAGATACGGGTGCCGATCGGCTCTTGCTTGTTGTTCAGAAGAACAGCAGCGTTGCCATCAAAGCGGATAATGGAGCCATCTGCACGGCGTACGCCGTGACGAGTGCGGACTACAACAGCAGTCATCACTTGGCCTTTTTTCACTTTACCGCGAGGAATTGCTTCCTTCACGGTAACTTTGATGATGTCACCGATACCAGCGTAACGACGATGGGAGCCACCCAGCACCTTGATGCACATAACGCGGCGTGCGCCGCTGTTATCGGCCACATCGAGCATGGATTGAGTCTGAATCATATAATTTCTCCGACCCCTAGTCCTTAGACTTCCACAGCGCGTTCGAGAACATCAACCAGGGCCCAAGACTTGGTCTTGGCCAACGGACGAGTTTCACGAATAGTGACTTTGTCGCCGATGTGGCACTGGTTGGTTTCGTCGTGCGCGTGCAGCTTAGTCGAACGCTTAACGTATTTACCGTAGATCGGGTGCTTAACGCGACGCTCGATCAAAACGGTGATGGTTTTGTCCATCTTGTCGCTGACAACACGGCCAGTCAGCGTACGGACAGTCTTTTCGGCTTCAGCCATGATCACTTACCTGCCTGCTGGTTGAGCACAGTCTTCACGCGAGCAATGTCACGCTTAACTTGCGAGAGCAGATGAGACTGCCCCAACTGGCCAGTTGCTTTCTGCATACGCAGATTGAACTGGTCGCGCAGCAGGCCGAGCAGTTGCTCGTTCAGCTGCTGTGCGGATTTTTCACGAAGTTCATTCGCTTTCATCACATCACCGTCCGTTTAACAAAGGAGGTGGCGAGCGGCAGCTTTGCAGCAGCCAGGGCGAAAGCCTCACGCGCCAGCTCTTCAGTAACACCCTCGATTTCATACAGGACTTTGCCTGGCTGAATCTGGGCAACCCAATATTCCACGTTACCCTTACCTTTACCCATCCGAACTTCGAGGGGCTTTTTGGAGATAGGCTTGTCCGGGAATACACGGATCCAGATCTTGCCGCCACGTTTAACGTGACGGGTCAGTGCACGACGCGCTGACTCGATCTGACGAGCGGTGAGACGACCACGAGCTACAGACTTCAGCGCATATTCGCCGAAGCTGACTTTGCTACCGCGCTGAGCCAGACCACGGTTGTGGCCTGTCATCTGCTTGCGGAACTTCGTACGCTTTGGTTGCAACATTTGGCGTACCCCTTACTTAGCAGCTTTTTTACGAGGCGCTGGTGCTTGTGGTTTCAGTTCTTCTTGGCGACCACCAATTACTTCGCCTTTGAAGATCCAAACCTTTACACCGATCACACCGTAGGTGGTGTGAGCTTCGTAGTTGGCATAGTCGATGTCGGCACGCAGGGTGTGCAGTGGCACACGACCTTCGCGATACCATTCAGTACGTGCGATTTCAGCACCGCCGAGACGACCGCTCACTTGGATTTTGATGCCTTTGGCACCAATGCGCATGGCGTTCTGTACTGCGCGCTTCATAGCGCGACGGAACATTACGCGACGCTCCAGCTGCTGAGCTACGCTCTGCGCAACCAGCATACCGTCGAGCTCCGGCTTGCGGATCTCTTCGATATTGATGTGCACAGGCACACCCATTTGCTTGGTCAGGTCCTGACGCAGTTTCTCAACATCTTCACCTTTCTTCCCGATAACGATACCTGGACGAGCGGTGTGGATGGTGATACGTGCAGTTTGAGCAGGACGATGGATATCGATACGGCTCACGGACGCGCTTTTTAGTTTGTCTTGGAGATACTCACGCACCTTCAGATCAGCGAACAAGTAGTCCGCATAAGTCCGACCGTCTGCGTACCAGACGGAGGTGTGCTCCTTGACGATTCCCAGGCGAATGCCAATGGGATGTACTTTCTGACCCATCTCTTCGACTCCGTTACTTGTCAGCAACCTTGACAGTGATATGGCAAGACCGCTTGACGATGCGATCAGCTCGGCCTTTGGCACGAGGCATGATGCGCTTCAGCGAACGCCCTTCGTTGACGAAAACGGTGCTGACCTTCAGGTCATCAACGTCTGCGCCTTCGTTGTGCTCGGCGTTGGCTACGGCCGACTCCAGCACTTTCTTGATGATCTCGGCGGCTTTCTTACTGCTGAAAGCCAACAGGTTGAGCGCTTCGCCCACCTTCTTCCCGCGGATCTGGTCGGCGACCAAGCGGGCTTTCTGGGCGGAGATTCGAGCGCCCGACAACTTAGCGGCTACTTCCATCGTTCCTTACCCCTTAACGCTTGGCTTTCTTGTCTGCCACGTGCCCACGATATGTGCGGGTACCGGCAAACTCGCCTAGTTTGTGGCCGACCATGTCTTCGTTCACGAGAACTGGAACATGTTGACGACCGTTATGCACTGCAATGGTCAGACCGACCATTTGTGGCAGGATCATCGAACGACGCGACCAGGTTTTCACCGGTTTGCGATCGTTCTTTTCCGCCGCCACTTCGATCTTCTTCAGTAGGTGAAGATCAATAAAAGGACCTTTTTTCAGAGAACGTGGCACTGTCGTATCCCTCTATTTACTTGCGACGACGGACGATCATTTTGTCGGTACGCTTATTACCACGAGTCTTCGCGCCCTTAGTCGGGAAGCCCCATGGCGATACCGGATGACGACCACCAGAGGTACGACCTTCACCACCACCGTGTGGGTGGTCAACCGGGTTCATGGCAACACCACGAACGGTTGGGCGAACGCCACGCCAGCGTTTGGCACCAGCTTTACCCAGCGAACGCAGGCTGTGCTCGGAGTTCGAGACTTCGCCCAGGGTCGCACGGCATTCAGCCAATACTTTACGCATTTCACCAGAGCGCAGACGCAGGGTCACGTAGACACCTTCACGAGCGATCAGCTGAGCCGAAGCACCAGCGGAACGAGCGATTTGCGCGCCTTTACCCGGCTTCAATTCGATGCCGTGTACGGTGCTACCAACTGGAATGTTGCGCAGTTGCAGAGCGTTGCCCGGCTTGATCGGTGCCAAAGCACCTGCGATCAGCTGGTCACCAGCACTCACGCCTTTAGGGGCGATGATGTAGCGACGCTCGCCATCTGCGTACAGCAGCAGAGCGATGTGAGCAGTACGGTTTGGATCGTATTCGATACGCTCGACAGTGGCAGCGATGCCATCTTTGTCGTTGCGACGGAAGTCGACCAGACGATAATGCTGCTTATGGCCACCACCGATGTGACGAGTGGTAATACGACCATTGTTGTTACGACCACCAGTCTTCGATTTCTTCTCGAGCAGCGGTGCGTGAGGAGCGCCTTTATGCAGCTCCTGGTTGACCACCTTGACCACAAAACGGCGGCCAGGGGAAGTCGGTTTGCATTTAACGATTGCCATGATGCACCCCTTCCTTACTCAGCACTGCTGCTGAAATCGAGATCTTGGCCTGGCTGAAGGGAGATAACTGCCTTCTTCCAGTCATTACGCTTGCCCAGACCGCGAGCAGTGCGCTTGCTCTTACCCAGAACATTCAGGGTAGTAACACGCTCTACTTTCACGCTGAACAGGCTTTCGACGGCCTTCTTGATTTCCAGCTTGGTTGCGTCAGTTGCAACCTTGAAAACGAACTGGCCTTTCTTGTCAGCCAGAACCGTAGCCTTTTCGGAAACGTGCGGGCCAAGCAGAACTTTAAATACGCGTTCCTGGTTCATCCCAGCAGCTCCTCGAATTTCTTCACGGCCGACACGGTGATCAACACCTTGTCGTATGCGATCAGACTAACTGGATCGGAACCTTGCACGTCACGTACATCAACGTGTGGCAGGTTGCGAGCAGCCAGGTACAGGTTCTGATCAACAGCTTCAGACACGATCAGGACGTCAGTCAGGCCCATGCCGTTCAGCTTGTTCAGCAGATCTTTGGTTTTCGGCGCTTCAACAGCGAAGTCCTGAACCACGACCAGACGATCAGTACGCACGAGTTCAGCAAGGATGGAGCGCAGTGCTGCGCGATACATCTTCTTGTTGAGCTTCTGGGTGTGATCCTGTGGACGTGCTGCGAAAGTGGTACCGCCGCCACGCCAGATTGGGCTACGGATAGTACCGGCACGAGCGCGGCCAGTACCTTTCTGACGCCAAGGGCGCTTACCGCCACCACGAACGTCGGAACGGGTCTTTTGCTGCTTGCTACCTTGACGGCCGCCGGCCATGTAGGCCACGACTGCTTGGTGAACCAGCGTCTCGTTGAATTCGCCGCCAAATGTCAGTTCGGAAACTTCGATCGCTTGAGCGTCATTTACGTTTAATTGCATGTCAGCTTCCCCTTAACCGCGAGCCTTGGCCGCTGGACGTACAACCAGGTTGCCGCCAGTAGCGCCAGGAACAGCACCCTTGACCAACAACAGATTGCGTTCAGCGTCGACGCGCACTACTTCGAGGGACTGCACGGTCACGCGCTCAGCGCCCATATGACCGGACATTTTTTTGCCCTTGAATACACGACCAGGAGTCTGGCACTGGCCAATAGAGCCCGGGACGCGGTGGGAAACGGAGTTACCGTGAGTGTTGTCTTGGCCACGGAAATTCCAACGCTTGATCGTACCCTGGAAGCCTTTACCCTTGGACTGACCGGTTACATCAACCAGTTGACCAGCGGCGAAGATTTCAGCGTTGATCAGATCGCCAGCCTGGTAGTCGCCGTCTTCAAGACGGAACTCCATGACAGTACGACCAGCTGCAACGTTTGCTTTAGCGAAGTGACCTGCTTGAGCAGCAGTCACACGCGAAGCACGACGCTCGCCGACAGTGACTTGCACTGCACGATAGCCATCGGTTTCTTCAGTTTTAAACTGGGTGACGCGATTCGGTTCGATCTCAATGACCGTGACCGGAATGGAGACACCTTCTTCGGTGAAAATACGGGTCATACCGCATTTACGACCGACTACACCAATAGTCATGTTGTAAACCTCATGAGTGTACGGGGCTTTCACCCGCTATGGCCGCCCATTTCAGAGCGTTACACGACTAAGACCCAAGTCTTAGCCGAGGCTGATCTGTACTTCCACACCGGCCGCCAGATCAAGCTTCATAAGTGCATCAACGGTTTTATCCGTTGGCAGGACGATGTCCAGCACGCGCTTATGAGTACGGATCTCGTACTGGTCACGCGCGTCTTTGTTGACGTGCGGGGAGACCAGAACGGTGAACCGCTCTTTACGGGTAGGCAGTGGAATTGGACCACGCACTTGAGCACCAGTACGTTTCGCGGTTTCCACGATTTCCTGGGTGGATTGGTCGATCAGTTTGTGGTCAAAAGCCTTCAACCTGATACGAATTTGCTGATTTGCCATTGGATTTCAGACTCCGGCTGCTATTCCCAGCGAGCGCAACACGCCCGTTAAAAGGAGGCGCAATTCTATAGACGCCCCATATGGGTGTCAACTCAATAAAAAAGCCCCCGCTGAGCGGGGGCTTTTTCAAGTCATCACTTATTAAGCGATGATTTTGGCTACGACGCCAGCGCCGACGGTACGACCGCCTTCACGGATAGCGAAACGCAGACCATCTTCCATTGCGATGGTTTTGATCAGGGTGACAACCATTTTGATGTTGTCGCCTGGCATTACCATTTCAACGCCTTCCGGCAGTTCGCAGTTACCGGTCACGTCAGTGGTCCGGAAGTAGAACTGTGGACGGTAGCCTTTGAAGAACGGAGTGTGACGACCGCCTTCTTCTTTGCTCAACACGTACACTTCAGCTTCGAAGGTAGTGTGCGGCTTAACCGAACCTGGCTTGACCAGAACCTGGCCACGCTCAACGTCGTCACGCTTGGTACCACGCAGCAGAACGCCGCAGTTCTCGCCTGCACGACCTTCGTCGAGCAGTTTACGGAACATTTCAACACCGGTGCAGGTGGTGACGGTAGTGTCACGCAGACCAACGATTTCCAGTGGATCTTGAACCTTAACGATACCGCGCTCGATACGACCAGTCACAACAGTACCACGACCGGAGATCGAGAATACGTCTTCGATTGGCATCAGGAACGGCTTGTCGATAACACGAACTGGATCTGGGATGTAGCTGTCCAGAGTCTCAACCAGTTTACGAACGGCAGTGGTGCCCATTTCGTTGTCGTCAAGACCGTCCAGAGCCATACGAGCAGAACCGATGATGATCGGAGTGTCGTCGCCCGGGAAGTCGTAAGTGCTCAGCAGATCGCGCACTTCCATCTCAACCAGTTCCAGCAGCTCAGCGTCGTCTACCAGGTCAGCCTTGTTCAGGAAAACCACGATGTACGGAACGCCTACCTGACGGGACAGCAGGATGTGCTCACGGGTTTGTGGCATCGGACCATCAGCGGCCGAGCAAACCAGGATCGCGCCGTCCATCTGGGCAGCACCGGTGATCATGTTCTTCACATAGTCAGCGTGACCTGGGCAGTCAACGTGAGCGTAGTGACGGATCAGCGAGTTGTATTCAACGTGCGCGGTGTTGATGGTGATACCACGAGCTTTTTCTTCTGGTGCGCTGTCGATCTTGTCGAAGTCAACACGAGCCGAACCGAAAACTTCGGAGCAGACGCGAGTCAGAGCAGCGGTCAGAGTGGTTTTACCGTGGTCAACGTGGCCGATAGTGCCAACGTTTACGTGCGGTAGGGAACGATCAAATTTTTCTTTAGCCACGACAATTAACTCCTTGCCTAAAGGACTGAATCAGCCTTGTTTTTTGGATACAGTTTCAGCGATGTGCGCCGGAGCTGTGTTGTATTTTTTGAATTCCATAGAGTAGCTTGCGCGACCCTGAGACATGGAACGAACGTCGGTCGCATAACCGAACATCTCGCCCAACGGAACCTCGGCACGAATCACTTTGCCGGAAACCGTATCTTCCATACCCAAGATCATGCCGCGACGACGGTTAAGGTCGCCCATCACGTCACCCATGTAGTCTTCAGGCGTAACGACTTCTACTGCCATGATTGGCTCAAGCAACTCACCACCGCCCTTCTGGGCCAGTTGCTTGGTAGCCATGGAAGCAGCCACCTTAAACGCCATCTCGTTGGAGTCGACGTCGTGGTAAGAACCGTCAAAAACGGTCGCCTTCAGGCCGATGAGCGGATAGCCGGCAACAACACCGTTCTTCATCTGCTCTTCGATACCCTTCTGGATAGCCGGGATGTATTCCTTAGGAACAACACCGCCCACTACTTCGTTCACGAATTGCAGACCTTCCTGACCTTCATCAGCAGGAGCAAAACGGATCCAGCAATGGCCGAACTGGCCACGACCGCCGGACTGACGAACGAATTTGCCTTCGATTTCGCAGTTCTTCGTGATGCGCTCACGATAGGAAACCTGAGGCTTACCGATGTTGGCTTCGACGTTGAACTCACGGCGCATCCGGTCAACCAGGATGTCCAGGTGAAGCTCGCCCATGCCGGAGATGATCGTTTGACCAGTCTCTTCATCAGTCTTGACGCGGAAAGATGGATCTTCCTGAGCAAGCTTGCCCAGAGCGATACCCATTTTTTCCTGGTCATCCTTGGTCTTAGGCTCAACGGCAACCGAAATAACCGGCTCCGGGAAGTCCATGCGAACCAGGATGATTGGCTTGGCAGCGTCGCACAAGGTCTCACCAGTAGTGACGTCCTTCATGCCGATCAGGGCCGCGATGTCACCAGCGCGTACTTCCTTGATCTCTTCACGGGCGTTTGCGTGCATTTGCACCATACGACCCACGCGCTCTTTCTTGCCTTTAACCGAGTTGATCACGCCGTCGCCGGAGGCCAACACGCCCGAGTAAACGCGGACGAAGGTCAAAGTACCCACGAATGGGTCAGTAGCGATCTTGAACGCCAGAGCCGAGAACGGCTCGCTGTCATCGGCGTGACGCTCCATCTCTTCTTCCTCGTTATCAGGGTTGGTACCCTTGATAGCAGGAATGTCGGTTGGAGCAGGCAGGTAGTCGATAACGGCGTCGAGAACCAGGGGAACACCCTTGTTCTTGAAGGAAGAACCGCAAACAGCCAGAACGATCTCACCAGCGATAGTACGCTGACGCAGAGCGGCCTTGATTTCCACGTTGGTGAGTTCTTCACCTTCGAGGTACTTGTTCATCAGCTCTTCGCTGGCTTCGGCAGCAGCCTCAACCATGTTGTTACGCCACTCGTCAGCCAGCTCCTGCAGTTCTGCAGGGATAGGCTTACGAACAGGAACCATGCCTTTGTCAGCGTCATTCCAGTAAACAGCTTCCATGTTGATCAGATCGATCTGACCCTGGAAGTTGTCTTCGGAACCGATAGCCAACTGGATTGGCACCGGAGTGTGACCCAGACGCTGTTTGATCTGACCGATCACGCGCAGGAAGTTGGCACCAGCACGGTCCATCTTGTTTACGTAAACAAGACGTGGAACGCCGTACTTGTTGGCCTGACGCCATACGGTTTCCGACTGAGGCTCAACACCCGAAGTACCGCAGAACACAACGACAGCGCCGTCGAGTACACGCAGGGAACGCTCAACTTCAATGGTGAAGTCTACGTGGCCCGGGGTATCGATTACGTTGAAGCGGTGCTCGTCCTTGTACTGCTTCTCGGAACCTTTCCAGAAGGCGGTAATAGCAGCAGAAGTAATGGTAATACCACGCTCCTGCTCCTGAACCATCCAGTCTGTGGTCGCGGCGCCGTCATGCACCTCGCCCATTTTGTGACTTTTGCCGGTGTAAAACAGTACGCGCTCGGTGGTGGTGGTTTTACCAGCATCCACGTGAGCAACGATACCGATGTTACGGTAGCGGCTAATCGGAGTAGTACGAGCCATAAAGCCCTCGCAAAATTAGTGAAGCTAGAATTAGAAGCGGTAGTGCGAGAAAGCTTTGTTGGCTTCAGCCATACGGTGCACGTCTTCACGCTTCTTAACAGCAGCACCTTTACCTTCAGCAGCGTCCAACAGTTCGCCAGCCAAACGCAGGGCCATAGACTTCTCGCCGCGCTTACGGGCGAAGTCTACCAACCAGCGCATTGCCAAAGCGTTACGACGGGACGGGCGAACTTCAACCGGAACCTGGTAAGTAGCACCGCCTACACGGCGCGACTTCACTTCGACCAGCGGAGCGATGGCGTCGAGAGCTTTCTCGAAGATTTCCAGGGGGTCGCTGTTCTTGCGTTCTTTAACCTTTTCCAGCGCGCCATAAACGATACGCTCGGCAACGGCTTTCTTGCCGCTTTCCATTACGTGGTTCATGAACTTGGCCAGGATTTGGCTTCCGTATTTTGGATCGTCAAGCACTTCGCGCTTGGCTGCTACGCGTCTTCTTGGCATGGATAAGCCCTCAAACGGTCTTCAGGTTCGCTCGGAATCGGTGCCCTTTCGGGACGCCTCCGACCTTACTCTTATCGACTCAGAAAATAAGATGATTCAGTTTTACAAAAAGCCGCTACTACTTAGGCTTCTTGGTACCGTACTTCGAACGACCCTGGTTACGACCTTTAACGCCGGAAGTATCCAAGGAGCCGCGTACGGTGTGGTAACGAACACCTGGCAAGTCTTTTACACGACCGCCGCGGATCAGTACCACGCTGTGCTCTTGCAGGTTGTGACCTTCACCGCCGATGTACGAGGAAACCTCGAAACCGTTGGTCAGGCGCACACGGCATACTTTACGCAGTGCCGAGTTAGGTTTTTTCGGCGTAGTGGTATACACGCGAGTGCATACGCCACGACGTTGCGGGCAGTTCTGCAGCGCAGGCACGTCGGATTTCTCGACGATACGCTTACGCGGCTGACGTACCAGCTGGTTGATAGTTGCCATCTACTAGCTCCACTGTTGTCTTGCGACGCTATTGTCTTGCAAGAAAAGCAAAATGGCAGGAACGAATTCCCGCCAAATTTAGGGGTACAAGAGTCTAAAGAGGATCTTGTCCCCAGTCAAGGCAAGGCCCCGACCTCCCCTTCCATCGAACCGGGACAAATCTGTCTCGATCCGACGAACGGGGCTGCCAGGGCCCGGTCTTATTTACCGCAGAACTCAGTTACCGCTTGAGTTCAGCGCTTCGGTCAGTGCAGCTTCCACTTCACTGGCGCTTACGCGCAACGGCTTGTCGAGTTCACGGCGACGCTTACGCTCGCTGTGGTAGGCCAAACCGGTACCGGCCGGGATCAGACGACCCACAACCACGTTTTCTTTCAGGCCGCGCAGGTAATCGCGCTTGCCGGTTACCGCTGCTTCGGTCAGTACGCGAGTGGTCTCCTGGAAGGAGGCCGCCGAGATGAACGACTCAGTGGACAACGACGCCTTGGTGATACCCAGCAACACACGAGTGAACTTGGAAACGAATTTCTCGTCGTTCGCCAGGCGCTCGTTCTCTACCAGTACGTGAGTCAGTTCCATCTGGTCGCCCTTGATGAAACTCGAATCGCCGGATTCAGCGATTTCAACTTTACGCAGCATCTGACGCAGGATGGTCTCGATGTGCTTATCGTTGATCTTCACGCCTTGCAGACGGTAAACGTCCTGGATCTCGTTAACGATGTACTTGGCCAGCGCACTCACACCCAGCAGACGCAGGATGTCGTGTGGATCGCTCGGGCCGTCGGAGATAACTTCGCCGCGGTTTACCTGTTCGCCTTCGAAGACGTTCAGGTGACGCCACTTCGGAATCAGCTCTTCGTACGGATCGCTACCGTCGTTCGGGGTGATAACCAGGCGGCGCTTGCCCTTGGTCTCTTTACCGAACGCGATGGTGCCGCTGACTTCAGCCAGAATCGACGCTTCTTTCGGACGACGAGCTTCGAACAAGTCGGCAACACGCGGCAGACCACCGGTGATGTCACGGGTCTTCGAGGTTTCTTGCGGGATACGAGCGATAACATCACCGATCGCGATCTTCGCACCATCCGCAACACCGACCAGGGCGTTGGCTGGCAGGAAGTACTGAGCGATAACGTCAGTGCCTGGCAGCAACAGATCCTTGCCGTTGTCATCAACCATCTTCACGGCAGGACGGATATCTTTGCCTGCAGCTGGACGGTCTTTGGCGTCGAGTACTTCAATGTTGGTCATACCGGTCAATTCGTCAGTCTGACGCTTGATCGTGATGCCTTCTTCCATGCCCACGTAGGTCACGGTACCTTTCATTTCGGTAACGATTGGGTGAGTGTGCGGATCCCACTTGGCCACGATTGCGCCAGCGTCGACCTTGTCACCTTCTTTAACCGAAATCACAGCACCGTACGGCAGCTTGTAACGCTCGCGCTCACGACCGTAGTCATCAGCGATTGCCAGCTCACCGGAACGGGACACAGCAACCAGGTGGCCATCCACTCGCTCAACGTGCTTCAGGTTGTGCAGACGGACGGTACCGCCATTCTTCACCTGAACGCTGTCGGCGGCGGAGGTCCGGCTTGCCGCACCACCGATGTGGAACGTACGCATGGTCAGCTGGGTACCCGGCTCACCGATGGACTGGGCAGCGATAACGCCGACCGCTTCACCGATGTTCACCTGGTGACCACGAGCCAAGTCACGGCCGTAGCACTTGGCGCAAATGCCGTAGCGGGTTTCGCAGCTGATCGGCGAGCGAACAATCACTTCGTCGATGCTGTTGAGTTCGATGAACTCGACCCACTTCTCGTCTACCAGGGTGCCGGCAGGAACGATGACTTCCTCGGTACCTGGCTTGAATACGTCACGGGCGATTACTCGACCCAGTACGCGCTCACCCAACGGTTCTACAACGTCGCCGCCTTCGATGTGCGGAGTCATCAGCAGACCGTGTTCGGTGCCGCAGTCAACTTCAGTCACAACCAAGTCTTGCGCAACGTCTACCAGACGACGAGTCAGGTAACCGGAGTTAGCGGTTTTCAACGCGGTATCCGCCAGACCTTTACGAGCACCGTGAGTCGAGATGAAGTACTGAAGTACGCTCAAACCTTCACGGAAGTTCGCAGTAATCGGCGTTTCGATGATGGAACCGTCCGGCTTGGCCATCAGGCCACGCATACCGGCGAGCTGACGGATCTGCGCAGCAGAACCCCGTGCGCCCGAGTCGGCCATCATGTACATCGAGTTGAACGACTCTTGATCGACTTCCACGCCATGACGGTCGATAACACGCTCTTTCGAGAGGTTCGACATCATCGCCTTCGACACTTCGTCGTTGGCCTTGGACCAAAGGTCGATCACTTTGTTGTACTTCTCGCCCTGGGTTACCAGGCCGGAGGCGTACTGGCTTTCGATCTCTTTCACTTCATCGGTGGCAGCACCGATGATGGCGGCTTTCTCGTCCGGGATAACGAAGTCGTTAACACCGATGGAAACGCCGGAAATGGTCGAATAAGCAAAACCGGTGTACATCAACTGGTCAGCGAAGATAACGGTCTCTTTCAAACCAACCACGCGGTAGCACTGGTTGATCAGCTTGGAGATCGCCTTTTTCTTCATTGGCTGGTTGACCACGTCGTACGACAGGCCAGGTGGAACAACCTGGAACAGCAGCGCACGGCCGACAGTGGTGTCGACGATACGGGTGTTCTTGACGCTGCCACCGTCACGATCGTTGATGGTTTCGTGGATGCGGACTTTAACCTTGGCGTGCAGTGCGGCTTCGCCGGCACGGAACACACGGTCAACTTCCTGCAGATCCGCGAACACACGACCTTCGCCCTTGGCGTTGATCGCTTCACGAGTCATGTAGTACAGACCCAATACAACGTCCTGCGACGGAACGATGATTGGCTCACCGTTGGCTGGCGACAGAATGTTGTTGGTCGACATCATCAACGCACGCGCTTCCAGCTGGGCTTCCAGCGTCAGCGGTACGTGCACGGCCATTTGGTCGCCGTCGAAGTCGGCGTTGTACGCAGCACAGACCAGCGGGTGCAGCTGGATAGCCTTACCTTCGATCAGTACTGGCTCAAACGCCTGGATACCCAGACGGTGAAGGGTCGGTGCACGGTTGAGGAGAACCGGGTGTTCACGGATCACTTCAGCGAGAACGTCCCAAACCTCTGGCAGCTCGCGCTCGACCATTTTCTTGGCAGCTTTGATGGTGGTCGCGAGACCACGCATTTCCAGCTTGCCGAAAATGAACGGCTTGAACAGCTCGAGAGCCATCTTCTTCGGCAGACCGCACTGGTGCAGACGCAGGGTCGGGCCTACGGTAATTACCGAACGACCGGAGTAGTCAACACGCTTACCGAGCAAGTTCTGACGGAAACGACCTTGCTTACCCTTGATCATGTCAGCCAGGGATTTCAGAGGACGCTTGTTCGAACCGGTGATAGCGCGGCCACGACGACCGTTGTCGAGCAGGGCATCGACAGCTTCTTGCAACATACGCTTTTCGTTGCGCACGATGATGTCCGGAGCGGACAGGTCGAGCAGACGCTTCAAGCGGTTGTTACGGTTGATCACGCGACGGTACAGGTCGTTGAGGTCGGAAGTCGCGAAGCGACCGCCATCCAACGGTACCAGCGGACGCAGGTCTGGCGGCAGAACCGGCAGAACGGTCAGCACCATCCACTCTGGCAAGTTGCCGGAACCCTGGAAGGCTTCCATCAACTTCAGACGCTTGGACAGTTTCTTGATCTTGGTTTCGGAGTTGGTTTGCGGAATTTCTTCACGCAGACGGCCAATCTCGTGTTCCAGGTCGATAGCGTGCAGCAGTTCGCGGACAGCTTCGGCACCCATGCGGGCATCGAAATCGTCGCCGAACTCTTCCAGCGCTTCGAAGTACTGCTCGTCGTTGAGCAGCTGACCCTTTTCAAGGGTGGTCATGCCTGGATCGATAACGACATAGCTCTCGAAGTAGAGAACGCGTTCGATATCACGCAGGGTCATGTCCATCAGCAAGCCGATACGGGACGGCAGCGATTTCAGGAACCAGATGTGGGCAACCGGCGAAGCCAGTTCGATGTGCGCCATGCGCTCACGACGAACCTTGGCCAGTGCAACTTCAACGCCGCACTTCTCGCAGATCACACCACGGTGCTTCAAGCGCTTGTACTTACCGCACAGGCACTCGTAATCCTTTACCGGGCCAAAGATCTTGGCGCAGAACAGGCCGTCACGTTCTGGTTTGAACGTACGGTAGTTAATGGTTTCCGGCTTTTTAACTTCACCGAACGACCACGAACGGATCATCTCAGGCGATGCCAACCCAATACGGATGGCGTCGAACTCTTCGACTTGACCCTGGTTTTT
Organism: Pseudomonas sp. C6002; assembly: GCF_013385805.1. Lineage (NCBI taxonomy): Bacteria > Pseudomonadati > Pseudomonadota > Gammaproteobacteria > Pseudomonadales > Pseudomonadaceae > Pseudomonas > Pseudomonas sp. C6002. The sequence continues at coordinate 188,600 of NZ_JACAPH010000029.1, forward strand.
CAGCAAATTCAGTAGGTCTTTCAAGGCCTTTCCTCCTGGCGGAGCAGAGAGCGGGCTAAACAGCCCCGCTCTCGATTCGCGTCACGTGTTATTCGGTTTCCAGATCGATATCGATGCCGAGGGAACGAATTTCTTTGATCAACACGTTGAAAGACTCGGGCATGCCCGGCTCCATACGGTGATCGCCGTCCACGATGTTTTTGTACATCTTGGTCCGACCATTCACATCGTCCGACTTCACTGTGAGCATTTCTTGCAGAGTGTAAGCAGCACCGTATGCTTCCAGTGCCCAGACCTCCATCTCCCCGAAACGCTGACCACCGAACTGAGCCTTACCACCCAGCGGCTGCTGGGTAACCAGGCTGTACGAACCGGTAGAACGAGCGTGCATCTTGTCGTCTACCAAGTGGTTCAGCTTCAGCATGTACATGTAGCCAACAGTAACCGGGCGCTCAAACTTGTTGCCGGTACGGCCGTCGAACAGCTGCATCTGGCCGCTTTCTGGCAGGTCTGCCAGTTTCAGCATGGCCTTGATTTCGCTTTCCTTGGCACCGTCGAACACCGGGGTAGCCATTGGAACGCCGCCGCGCAGGTTCTTCGCCAGATCCAGGATTTCCTGGTCGGAGAAGGTGTCCAGCTCTTCGTTGCGACCGCCGATCTCGTTGTAGATCTCGTGCAGGAACTTGCGCAGGTCTGCAACCTTGCGCTGCTCTTCGATCATACGGTTGATCTTCTCGCCCAGACCTTTGGCCGCGAGGCCCAGGTGGGTTTCAAGGATCTGACCAACGTTCATACGCGAAGGTACGCCCAACGGGTTGAGGACGACATCGACCGGGGTGCCATTGGCATCGTGCGGCATGTCTTCAACCGGCATGATCACGGAGACCACACCTTTGTTACCGTGACGACCGGCCATCTTGTCGCCCGGCTGGATGCGGCGACGGATTGCCAGGTAAACCTTGACGATTTTCAGCACGCCTGGAGCCAGGTCATCGCCCTGCTGCAGTTTGCGCTTCTTGTCTTCGAACTTGTCGTCCAGCAGACGGCGACGATCGACGATGTAGGCCTGGGCCTTCTCGAGCTGCTCGTTCAGAGCATCTTCAGCCATGCGCAGTTTGAACCACTGCCCGTGCTCAAGACCGTCGAGTACTTCGTCGGTGATGTCCTGACCTTTCTTCAGACCTGCGCCGCCTTCAGCCTTGTGGCCTACCAGGGCGGAACGCAGACGTTCGAAGGTCGCGCCTTCAACGATACGGAACTCTTCGTTCAGATCCTTGCGGATCTCGTCGAGTTGGGTCTTCTCGATGGACAGTGCACGAGCATCACGCTCAACGCCGTCACGGGTGAAGACCTGTACGTCGATGACAGTGCCCTTGGTACCGGTAGGTACACGCAGGGAAGTGTCTTTAACGTCGCTGGCTTTTTCACCGAAGATGGCACGCAACAGCTTCTCTTCCGGAGTCAGTTGGGTCTCGCCTTTCGGAGTGACCTTACCTACCAGAATGTCGCCTGCGCCAACTTCAGCACCTACGTAAACGATACCGGCTTCGTCCAGCTTGTTCAGTGCAGCTTCACCCACGTTCGGGATGTCTGCAGTGATTTCCTCTGGCCCAAGCTTGGTGTCACGCGCCACACAGGTCAGTTCCTGAATGTGGATCGTGGTGAAGCGATCTTCCTGAACCACACGCTCGGACAGGCAGATGGAGTCTTCGAAGTTGTAACCGTTCCAGGCCATGAACGCGATGCGCATGTTCTGACCCAGTGCCAGCTCACCCATATCGGTGGACGGACCGTCTGCCATGATGTCGCTGCGCTGAACCCGATCACCCTTGCTCACCAGCGGACGCTGGTTGATGCAGGTGTTCTGGTTGGAGCGGGTGTACTTGGTCAGGTTGTAGATGTCGACACCGGCTTCGCCAGTTTCAACTTCGTCATCGGCAACACGAACCACGATACGGCTGGCATCAACGGAGTCGATCACGCCGCCACGACGAGCCACGACGCAAACGCCGGAGTCACGGGCTACGTTACGCTCCATGCCGGTACCTACCAGCGGCTTGTCGGCGCGCAGGGTCGGTACAGCTTGACGCTGCATGTTGGAACCCATCAACGCACGGTTGGCGTCATCGTGCTCCAGGAACGGGATCAGCGACGCTGCAACCGAAACTACCTGCTTCGGCGATACGTCCATCAAGGTGACGTCTTCCGGCGCCTTGACGGTGAACTCGTTCAAGTGACGAACAGCTACCAGCTCGTCGATCAGCATTTTCTTGTCGTTCATCGTGGCCGAAGCCTGAGCGATCACGTGATCAGCTTCTTCGATGGCGGACAGGAACACGATCTCGTCGGTGACCAGTGCGTCTTTCACCACGCGGTACGGGCTCTCGAGGAAGCCGTACTGGTTGGTGCGCGCGTAGGCAGCCAGGGAGTTGATCAGACCGATGTTCGGACCTTCCGGCGTTTCAATCGGGCATACACGACCGTAGTGAGTCGGGTGTACGTCACGAACTTCAAAGCCTGCACGCTCACGAGTCAGACCGCCCGGGCCCAGTGCGGAAACACGGCGCTTGTGGGTGATCTCGGAGAGCGGGTTGTTCTGGTCCATGAACTGCGAGAGCTGGCTGGAACCGAAGAACTCTTTCACCGCCGCAGCCACTGGCTTGGCGTTGATCAGGTCTTGCGGCATCAGGCCTTCGCTTTCGGCCATCGACAGACGCTCTTTGACCGCACGCTCAACACGTACCAGGCCAACGCGGAACTGGTTCTCGGCCATTTCGCCTACGCAGCGAACACGACGGTTACCCAGGTGGTCGATGTCATCGACGATGCCTTTGCCGTTACGGATGTCGACCAGGGTCTTCAGTACCGCGACGATGTCTTCCTTGCACAGCACGCCCGAACCTTCGATCTCGGTACGACCGATACGACGGTTGAACTTCATCCGGCCGACCGCAGACAGGTCATAGCGCTCAGGGCTGAAGAACAGGTTGTTGAACAGGGTCTCGGCAGCGTCTTTGGTTGGTGGCTCGCCAGGACGCATCATGCGATAGATCTCGACCAGCGCTTCCAATTGGTTGCTGGTGGAGTCGATCTTCAGGGTGTCGGAGACGAACGGGCCGCAGTCGATGTCATTGGTGTACAGGGTCTCGATGCGAACAACCTGGGACTTGGCGATTTTCGCCAGGATCTCGGTGTTCAGCTCGGTGTTGCATTCAGCCAGGATTTCGCCGGTGGCCGGGTGCACGATGACCTTGGCGGTGGTGCGACCCAGGACGTAGTCCAGAGGCACTTCCAGCGTCTTGATACCGGCTTTTTCGATCTGGTTGATGTGGCGCGCGGTAATACGGCGGCCGGCTTCAACGATGACCTTGCCTTTGTCGTCCTGGATGTCCAGAACGGCAATCTCACCACGCAGGCGCTGAGGCACCAGTTCCAGGCTGAGGGTTTCGCCGCTCAGGTGGAATACGTTAGTGGTGTAGAAAGCGTCCAGCACTTGCTCAGTGGTATAGCCGAGCGCGCGCAGCAGTACCGAGGCCGGCAGCTTGCGACGACGGTCGATACGCACGAACACGCAGTCTTTCGGGTCGAACTCGAAGTCCAACCACGAACCGCGGTACGGAATGATCCGCGCGGAGTACAGGAGCTTGCCGGAGCTGTGCGTCTTGCCGCGGTCGTGGTCAAAGAACACGCCCGGGGAACGGTGCAGCTGGGAAACGATAACGCGCTCGGTACCGTTGATAACGAAGGTACCGTTCTCAGTCATCAGGGGGATTTCACCCATGTAGACTTCTTGCTCTTTGATGTCCTTGATCGCTTTGTTCGACGACTCTTTGTCGAAGATGATCAGACGGACTTTTACCCGCAAAGGTACGGCGTACGTAACACCGCGCAACACGCATTCTTTGACATCAAATGCCGGTTCGCCCAGGCGATAACCGACGTACTCCAGCGCAGCATTGCCGGAGTAGCTGATGATCGGGAAAACGGATTTGAAGGCCGCATGCAGGCCCACGTCGCGGAACTGATCTTTGGTCGCTCCCGCCTGCAAGAATTCACGATACGAATCCAGCTGGATAGCCAGAAGGTACGGGACATCCATGACGTCCGGCAACTTGCTAAAGTCCTTGCGGATACGTTTTTTCTCAGTATATGAGTAAGCCATCAGCGTTCCCCAGCTTGGTCACCTGCTTGTTTGGCCCCTCCCGACGGGAGCAGCCAGAAAATCTTGCAAACCCCATGGTTTGCGCCACCGCATCGGGTGGTTACAGCGCGTTATAGGCGACGACCGAGTCGATTGCCAATAACGGAAAAAGGCCGGTGGCAAGAGCCACCAGCCATCAGCCTTCAGCTTAACGCTTGGGCTGGAGACGCAAGGTCGATGCTTACTTCAGCTCGACTTTAGCGCCTGCTTCTTCCAGCACTGCTTTAGCTTTGTCAGCTGCGTCTTTCGACACTGCTTCCAGAACCTGGGCAGGGGCGCCGTCAACTACTGCCTTGGCTTCTTTCAGGCCCAGACCGGTCAGTTCACGTACTGCCTTGATCACGTTTACTTTCTTCTCGCCAGCTTCCAGCAGCATGACGTTGAATTCGGTTTGCTCTTCAGCAGCAACAGCGGCAACAGCTGGGCCAGCCGAAGCAGCGGCAGCGGAAACACCGAATTTTTCTTCGAAAGCTTTGATCAGCTCAACAACCTGCAGAACCGACATTTCAGCTACGGCGTTGAGGATATCGTCTTGGGAGATAGACATTGCTGTAATTCCTGAATTGGGGGACGGCCTACGCGGCCATCGAAATAAACAAAAATACGCGAGGGGAGATGCTCAGCCTTAGGCTGCGGCAGCTTCTTTTTGCTCGCGAACTGCGGCCAGAGTACGAGCCAACTTGCTGGTAGCGCCTTGAATCACGCTCATCAGCTGAGAAATAGCTTCGTTACGGGTCGGCAGTGTTGCCAGTACGTCGATTTGGTTAGCTGCGAGGAACTTGCCCTCGAACGCAGCTGCCTTGATCTCGAACTTATCCTGACCCTTGGCGAATTCCTTGAACAAACGGGCAGCAGCGCCAGGATGTTCCTTGGAGAACGCAATCAGGGTCGGGCCAGTGAACACGTCGTTGAGGACACTGTATTCAGTGTCAGCAACAGCGCGCTTGAGCAGGGTGTTACGTACAACACGTACGTATACGCCAGCTTCACGAGCCTCTTTACGGAGTCCGGTCATAGCGCTTACTGTCACACCACGGGCATCAGCCACGACAGCGGACAGAGCAGCTTTGGCAGCCTCGTTGACTTCAGCGACGATGGCCTTCTTGTCTTCGAGATTAATTGCCACGGGTTTAACTCCTGCTTGTTACCGTTTCATCTGGCCTGGGCCGGATGTCGTTTTGGTGTCTGATTCGGTAAGGAACCGGGAGCACCATCTGCGTAGGCTTGTGGTTTAAGACTTGCGTCGCCTACGGTCTTGGATAGCCCCCGCCAGGCAGGGACCCCAATCTTTCAATTGGCGCAATTACTTGCGCCAATTTGTGTCTTATACGTCCAGCGAGCCTTGGTCGATGACCAGACCTGGGCCCATAGTGGTGCTCAGGGTAACGCGCTTGACGTAGATACCTTTCGAGGAAGCTGGCTTGATACGCTTCAGATCAGCGATCAGGGCTTCAACGTTTTCCTTCAGCTTGACGGCATCAAAGCCGACTTTGCCAACGGAGGTGTGAATGATGCCGTTTTTGTCGGTGCGATAACGAACCTGACCAGCCTTGGCGTTTTTAACCGCGGTAGCTACGTCTGGAGTCACGGTGCCGACTTTAGGGTTAGGCATCAGGCCACGTGGACCGAGGATCTGACCCAACTGACCTACAACGCGCATTGCATCCGGGGAAGCAATTACGACGTCATAGTTCAGGTCGCCGCCTTTCATTTCGGCAGCCAGGTCGTCCATGCCAACGCGATCGGCGCCGGCGGCCAGAGCAGCTTCAGCTGCTGGGCCTTGGGTGAAGACAGCTACACGTACAGTCTTGCCAGTACCGTGTGGCAGCACAGTAGCGCTACGAACGACCTGGTCGGATTTACGTGGGTCAACGCCCAGGTTTACAGCAACGTCAACAGACTCGCTGAACTTGACAGTCGACAGCTCGGTCAGCAGAGCAGCAGCGTCTACAAAATTGTAGGACTTGCCCGCTTCGATTTTGCCGGCGATAGCCTTTTGGCGCTTGGTCAGCTTAGCCATTACACACCCTCCACGTTAAGGCCCATGCTACGAGCAGAACCGGCGATGGTACGCACGGCTGCATCCATATCAGCTGCAGTCAGATCCGCGTTTTTGGTTTTCGCGATTTCTTCCAGCTGAGCACGGGTCACGGTGCCAACCTTAACGGTGTTAGGACGAGCGGAACCGCTAGTCAGACCAGCAGCTTTCTTCAACAGAACCGAAGCCGGGGTCGACTTGGTTTCGAAGGTGAAGCTACGGTCGCTGTATACAGTGATGATCACTGGAGTCGGCAGACCTGGCTCAATACCCTGAGTACGGGCGTTGAAGGCCTTGCAGAATTCCATGATGTTCACGCCGTGCTGACCCAGAGCTGGACCAACAGGTGGGCTTGGGTTGGCCTGAGCGGCCTTCACTTGCAGCTTGATGTAAGCGGTAATCTTCTTGGCCATGAGGCACTCCAATTACGGGTTCGAACGCCTCGAAAGGCTCCCCGGTTACTTGCGCGTTTATCCCAGTGACGACAAAACCCCACAGCCTAAGGCTGCGGGGTTGGGATGCTTGCTCAGCTAGACTTTTTCGACCTGGCTGAACTCTAGCTCTACCGGAGTAGAGCGACCGAAAATGAGCACTGCCACTTGGATCCGGCTCTTTTCGTAGTTAACTTCTTCGACGGTGCCGTTAAAATCAGCGAACGGACCATCTGTGACACGAACAACCTCACCCGGCTCGAACAACGTCTTCGGCTTGGGCTTGTCGCTACCATCAGCAACGCGACGCAGAATTGCTTCTGCTTCTTTGTCAGTGATCGGAGCAGGCTTATCAGCGGTACCGCCGATGAAACCCATGACGCGAGGAGTGTCCTTGACCAAGTGCCAAGTACCCTCATTCATGTCCATTTGAACCAGCACGTAGCCAGGGAAGAACTTACGTTCGCTTTTGCGTTTCTGGCCATTACGCATTTCAACCACTTCTTCAGTGGGAACCAGAATTTCGCCGAAGCCATCTTCCATGCCTGCCAGCTTTACGCGCTCTAGCAAAGAGCGCATGACATGCTTCTCGTAACCCGAGTAAGCATGCACAACGTACCAACGCTTAGCCACGGGACACCCTTAGCCAACAATCAAGGAAACAAGCCAGCCGAGCAGGGAATCAAGCCCCCACAACAGCAACGCCATAACCAGAACAACAGCTACCACGATCAACGTGGTCTGCGTGGTTTCTTGGCGAGTCGGCCAAACGACTTTACGGATCTCGGTACGAGCTTCCTTCACCAGGACCGCAAACGACTTGCCTTTTGCAGTCTGCAAGCCAACAAAGGCAGCAACAGCAGCAAGGGCGAGCAATGCGAGGACACGGTACAGGATTGGCGACCCAGAGTAGTACTGGTTACCAACAACGCCTACAACCACAACAGCGACTACTACAAGCCACTTGAGCAGATCGAAGCGAGAGCCTTGAGCTTCAGCCTTAGGAGTCATCTATGAAGATCCTGTGAAAAGAAAGCCAGACACACCAAGTGAATCTGGCAGGTCAGGAGGGAATCGAACCCCCAACCTACGGTTTTGGAGACCGTCGCTCTGCCAATTGAGCTACTGACCTAAAACAAAATCAGGCCGACAATTATGCCGATCTGAAAAAGACTTTACAACAACAAACCCCTGCAGACCTGAAACCCACCCAAACAAAACAGCGAGAGAGGGCATATTCAACCGGAGGTAGCTGTTAAAACAAAGGCAGATATTTTCATATCTGCCTTGTTATATGGAGCTCTTGAGCGGATTTGAACCGCTGACCTCACCCTTACCAAGGGTGTGCTCTACCAACTGAGCTACAAGAGCGAAACAACTTGCACAACCTGCAAACTTGGAGCGGGTAGCGGGAATCGAACCCGCATCATCAGCTTGGAAGGCTGAGGTTCTACCACTAAACTATACCCGCGGAGCTTGCAGCTCACGCTAAAATGGTGGAGGGGGAAGGATTCGAACCTTCGAAGTCGTAGACGTCAGATTTACAGTCTGATCCCTTTGGCCGCTCGGGAACCCCTCCTAAGCGAGCCGGCATTCTACATCATGCCAGCCTTCTGTCAAGCATTTTCTCATTAAAAAATATGAGGTTAGCTGCGTTGACCTTCACTTCACCCTGTCGACCTAGAAGGTCTTCACTGCGAAGCGGGCGCCATTCTATGCAAACTATTCGAAGGTTGCAATGCCTTCGCACGGCATTATTTTATGTTTTAACTCATTGAATTCATTAGCAAGGTTTTCAAAGGGCAGATCATCGGCCAGACGCCTGCTTTCAGGGGCCACTCGCAGCCAGTATCCCGACGCATCAGGCAGGTTCAGAGACTGCAGCCTGACCTTGATATCCAGGCTGGTGAGGCGCTGCTCAACGGACTGAGCCTCTTTCTGATCAGGCAAACCGCCGATATACAAGCACGTCGCCTGCGCATCAGGCGCTTTTGCCCTGTCTCGCCGAACCATCGCATCAGCCGATTCGCTCAACAGGCGGATATCTTGCTGAGAACCACGATAGAGAGCCAAAGGCGTGACATCTTTAGCGCGCAGAGGGGCCTCCTGCTGATGCCAGATGTAATAGAAGACATTGAGGACCAGCAAAAGCAGAAACAGCCAACGCATAAAAACCTCAGGACAAAGGGCACGCCATCGCCAAGCCAACAAAAACCAGATCAGGAACAAGCCTACCGTGAGGCACAGCGTCAGCCACGAGCTCAGCGTCCCCACCGGTAAGGAAGACGGTAAAATCGCTCCCCCAATAGCTTCGAGCCAACTCCAGCTGGGTCAACACAAAACCCCTCAGCATGAGCGTACAGCCGCGCTCTACCGCCTCCACAGTTGTGCGCCCTGGAGACAGCGCCTCAAGAGCCCGTTCAGCGGCGATATCGTCATAGCGTATTTTGCGGGTATGTGTTCGAAGCTGATTACGCATCAGCGGCATCCCCGGACAAATGAAACCGCCGAGATGCTCACCGTCTGCGGAAATGAAGTCTGCTGTTGCGGCGGTGCCAAAATCGAGCACCAGGCACGCGCCCGACGCCAGCTGAAACCCACCCAGCATCGCGAGCCAACGATCCAGTCCCAGGCGCTCGAAATCTTCGTACCCGTTCCGCACCCCACCCATCTGCCTCGCCGAAGCAGCACACAGCACCTTGACGCCAAATGCCTCGACCAGGGTAGCGACCAGTTGACTTGTCTCATCCGAAGCGCGAACACTCACCAGCCGGCAGTCTTTTAACGCGAGCCCCGGGAGCGCGAACAGGCTGTCGATCAGCGAGGCATCCGACCCAACGACACCTTCGGCAAAGATACGAGCCTTATCCGACTCAAGTACCCGCCATTTGATAAAGCTATTCCCACAGTCGAGCTCAAGAATCATCACGCAACCTCAGGCTTAGCTCACCACCGCTATATACTTTCTCAACACCATCCACGCTCAACCGCAATGCACCTTGCCCATCGACCCCCAGCACCACGCCGTCAATCTGGTTCACGCCCGCGATGAGCGATACAGGCCGGCCCTGCCATAAATGGCTTTGCTCCCACTCACCCTGAATTGCCGAAAAGCCAGATGCCTGGTGACGCTCAAGATAAGCCTGCAGCTGCACTCCAAGACGCGCTACCAGGTAGTTGCGATCAACAGCACTGCCGCTCTCCAACTGTACGGAGCTCCATTGCTGATCGACCTCATCCGCCTTCTGCATGTTCACGTTGATGCCGATACCAATAACGACGTGACAGACGTCAGCGGGATCCCCGACCAGTTCCAGGAGAATTCCGGCGATCTTTTTCTGCCCGACCAAAACGTCATTTGGCCACTTCAACCCCGCACCACGAACACCCGCGTCGCGCAGCGCCTGCATAACTGCAAGTCCGACCACCAGGCTTAGCCCTTCCAACTGACGCATGCCGCCTTCGATCCGCATCACAAGGCTGTAGTAGACGTTTTGAGCGAAAGGACTGACCCACTTTCGTCCGCGCCTTCCCCTGCCTGCAGTTTGCTGTTCTGAAAGCACAAGAAATGGCGCAGTGCGACCCGATTCAATCAGCCGCAATGCCTCGGCATTGGTAGAGTCAATGGAGTCAGAGATATGAACAGGCCATGCAGGAACAGGTACATGCCGAGCTATTTCATCGGCACTTAACAGTATCAGGGGCGCAGCCAACTGATACCCCCTGCCGCGCACTTTATGGATAGGTAGACCCAATTCCGCCTCGAGATGCTGAAGCTGCTTCCATACAGCACTGCGACTGACACCCAAGGCAGCACCGAGCGCCTCCCCGGAGTGGAATCGACCATCTTTTAGAAGTTTCAACAACGTCAGCATGCAGGTCTCGCCTCACAATGAGGCACGCATGATAGCCATGCATTAGGCCATTGCATAGAAAGGCAGGACGTTAGCATTGAAGATGCTTGAAATTCGACCGCCCAAATTTTCCGACCGCCCAAAACAAA
>NZ_JACAPH010000003.1:0-31473 GCF_013385805.1 Pseudomonas sp. C6002
GCGAGGCACCGAGTGGTGGGGCAAAGACCTTTTGGTTACTTTTGGGGCGTTTGCCAAAAGTGACCCGCTGTAAGAGCGGAACCATAAGTCGCCGTTACCGCAGCAACGGATATGTACCCGAGATCAACCCCGACTCAACACCCCCCCTTCCCGAGCCTTACGCCTGTTCTTGATGCCGTAGCAAACCCACATAAACACCACCCAAACCGGAATCGCATACACCGACACCTGAATCCCCGGGATCAGCAGCATCACCCCAAGAATAAACACCACAAACGCCAGGCAAACATAATTCCCATACGGATACCAAAGCGCCTTGAACAACGGCACCTGCCCCGTCCGATCCATATGCTGCCTAAACTTGAAATGCGAAAAACTGATCATCGCCCAGTTGATCACCAGGGTCGCCACCACCAGCGACATCAACAACTCCAGCGCATGCTGCGGAATCAGGTAATTCATCAACACCGCCACCAGCGTAATCGCCGCCGACGCCAGGATCGACCGCACCGGCACCCCGCGCTTGTCGATCTTCGCCAATGCCCGCGGCGCGTCACCCTGCTCGGCCATCCCCAACAGCATCCGGCTATTGCAGTAAGTGCCGCTGTTGTAAACCGACAACGCCGCCGTCAGCACCACAAAGTTGAGAATATGCGCTGCCGTGTTACTGCCCAACATCGAAAACACCTGCACAAACGGACTGCCGCTATAGGCGTCCCCGGAGGCATTCAGGGTCTCCAGCAAGCTGTCCCAAGGCGTCAACGACAACAGCACCACCAACGCGCCGATGTAGAAAATCAGGATCCGGTAGATCACCTGGTTGATCGCCTTCGGAATCACCGTGCGTGGCTTGTCCGCCTCAGCCGCAGTAAACCCGAGCATCTCCAGGCCGCCAAACGAGAACATGATGATCGCCATGGCCATCACCAAACCACCCACGCCATGGGGAAAGAACCCGCCGTGCTCCCACAGGTTGGTCACCGAGGCTTGTGGCCCACCGGTGCCACTCACCAACAGGTAACTGCCCAGGGCGATCATCCCGACAATGGCGACCACCTTGATGATCGCAAACCAGAACTCGGCCTCGCCGAAGACCTTGACGTTGGAAAGATTGATCACATTGATCAGCACAAAAAACGCCGCCGCCGACACCCAGGTCGGGATCTCGGGCCACCAGTAGTGCACATACTTGCCGACCGCCGTCAGCTCCGACATGCCCACCAGGATGTACAAAATCCAGCAGTTCCAGCCCGACAGGAAGCCGGCGAAACCGCCCCAATACTTGTGGGCAAAGTGGCTGAAGGAACCGGCCACCGGCTCTTCGACGATCATCTCGCCCAGCTGGCGCATGATCATGAAGGCGATAAAGCCGCAGATGGCATACCCGAGGATCATCGACGGCCCGGCGGATTTCAGCACGCCGGCCGACCCCAGGAACAACCCGGTGCCAATCGCGCCACCGAGGGCGATCAGTTGGATATGGCGATTTTTCAGGCCGCGCTTCAGTTCGCCTGAATGCGAGTTGGCTTCACTCATGGAAAGGGTCTCACGCAAGGTTTGAGGGTGCTCATGGAGGGGTGCTGCTTTGGTAACGGGCTACAGCAGCGCCGATCAAACCCCGGTCCAGCGTTTTTTCTTACGGTCATACGTCACCTGTTGTTTTTATCTGTGACGAAATCGAACCCGACGGGCTTGTGGCCAGGCGGAATGAACAAGGCGGATAGCCCTGAGAGAGTGGGATCACAGTAAAACGCGGCGCATTGTACACCGCCAAACCTGTCTGGGCTGACAGGATGCGGTGCGGCAGATAGGAGGGACATTAGGAAAATTCTTTCAGATAACGAGAAGTTGACGAAAGGACGATTCCTACAAAACCATACAACCAACTCTCTGTTTCATCGACATAAACCAAATCGCCATCAAAACGGAATAAAAAATCCAAATGGAACCGTGTCAATAAAAATTTTGCAATCCCAAACACTCTCTTCTAGGTTCATCCACTTGCCCAGCGCAGCAAGCTGGCAAGCTCGTTCTCAAACAACGTCATCTAGGAGATTCACCATGCAAGCACTGGAAAATGACCTGGAAACCGAACTGCAACTCGACGATTGGTTTGAAGCGCCGACCCATGAGGCCGCCGTTGAAATGATGCAAGCCGATGCCGTCGTGCCGTTCGGCACCGCGATGTGGCCTTTCTAATCTGATCAGGCACCCCGGCAGGTGCGGGACGCCGCACCTGCCACTGCTCCTACCGAAGGCTTTGAAGGAAGGACGTCATGGACAAGGCCCGCGCCGTCGAACATTTTCTGTATTACCTCGCCCATCACCCGGCCCTCGCCGGCCTGCACCGCCCCACCATTTTGCTTGGCCATACCGAACGCTACGACGCCATCGCCCAGTCGATCATCCAGGGCTGCGCTGCCCGCTTCGACTTCCAGGTACAACGCCTGGACCAAGCCCCCAGCGAAACGCTGGCCAAGGCCATCGAAGGCTGTGACCTGTACATGTTTCTCTACGATTCCTCGACCTTGCCCAACCCACGCGCCGAAGGCCCGGACTTTATCCGCGCACTGCAGGGCGTGATGGCCGAGCACTGGAAAAAGTCCCTGCTGCTCAAGGACTATGGCGATTACTTCTACGACACCTTCAGCGTCGCCCCACAGCGGATTGCCGACCTCAACGCCACGTTGATCCGGCGCATGTCCCAGGCCAGCGTGCTGAGCTTCACCGACCAGCATGGCTCGCGCCTTGAAGCGCCCATGAGCAGCATCAAGAAGTGGACCAATATCAACGGCATCGGCAACCACGACCTGGCACCCGGCGAGATCGCCACCCACAGCGAGGCCATCAACGGCCAGGTGCGGTTCGTCGGCACCTTCCTCAGCACCATTCCCTTTGCGCGCAAATACGGCGTGCTGCAATCACCGCTGGAACTGTGGATCGAGAACTCGACCATTTGCACCGTGGCCAGCGAAGTGCCGGGGCTGGCGGATGACTTCAACAAATACCTGAATGCCAACCCGTCCAATCGCCGGGTGGAAGAACTGGGCATTGGCACCAATGAAGGCGTGAAGGATTTGTATGCGCGCAACGCCGGCTTTGAAGAGCGTCATTGCGGGCTGCACCTGGGATTGGGTGGCGGGCAGAAAGGCAGCCACCACCTGGACCTGATCTTCGCCAGCGGCGTGTTAGCCCTCGACGATAAACCCGTGTTCGATGGGGCTTTCATGTTCTGACACGCCCGCCAAAACAATGGAGATCAACTGTGGGAGCGGGCTTGCTCGCGAATGCGGTGGGTCAGTCACTGGATGTATCAACTGATACACCGCATTCGCGAGCAAGCCCGCTCCCACAATGGACCTGCTTTGCTCATAGAGCAGGTTCCAAATCCAGGCCAAAAAAAACGCCAACCCGAGGGTTGGCGTTTTTATGCAGCGCTTAACGAATCACTGCGGCTTCTTGCGACCAAAACCTGGACGCTGGCCGGAACCGGCCGGTGCACCACGACGCTTGCCCGATGGCGCGTCATCGACCAGCTTCAGGCCCGGGCGCTTTTTCGGCGATGGCTTGGCTGGACGTTTGGTGCTGGCGCTGTCGTCGGGACGGCCGGCAGCCGGAGCACCACGGCCAGACTCGCCACGGTTACCGCGACCGCCGGCAGGTGCATCACCACGACCGGCTGGACGCGGTGCGCGCGGCGCACGTTCGCCATCCTGACGGGCCGGTGCCGAAGGACGACGCTCGCCTTCGATGTGCGGCTCGCGGGAGATGCGGCCGCCCGTGGCCGGTGCATCCAGCGCAGGGCGCAGGGTGCGGGCAACACGGTCGGTACGCGCCACCGGACGCGACGATTTACGCTGCATACGCTCAAGCTTGTCTTTGCTCTTGGCGTTCATCTGCGGCATGGCCACCGGCGTCAGGCCGACTTCGGCACTGAGGATGTCGACTTCGTACTGGCTCATTTCGCGCCAGCGGCCCATCGGCAGGTCGGAGTTGAGGAACACCGGGCCGAAACGCACGCGCTTCAGGCGGCTGACCACCAGGCCCTGGGATTCCCACAGGCGACGTACTTCACGGTTACGGCCTTCCATCACCACGCAGTGGTACCAATGGTTGAAGCCTTCGCCGCCCGGCGCCTGCTTGATGTCGGTGAACCTGGCCGGGCCGTCTTCCAGCACGACGCCGGCTTTCAAGCGCTCGATCATTTCGTCATCGACTTCACCACGCACACGTACCGCGTATTCACGGTCCATCTCGTAGGAAGGGTGCATCAGGCGGTTGGCCAGCTCACCGTCGGTGGTGAACATCAGCAAGCCGGTGGTGTTGATGTCGAGACGACCGATGTTGATCCAGCGGCCTTCTTTGGGGCGCGGCATCTTGTCGAATACTGTTGGACGGCCTTCCGGGTCGTCACGGGTGCAGATTTCGCCATCAGGCTTGTTGTACATGATGACGCGGCGCACCGATTCGGCGGCCTCTTCACGCTTGATGACCTTGCCATCAATGGTGATGGCATCGTGCAGGTCGACGCGCTGGCCAAGGGTGGCTTCAACGCCGTTGACCTTGATGCGCTTCTGGGTGATCCAGGCTTCTACGTCGCGGCGCGAGCCTACGCCGATACGGGCGAGGACTTTCTGCAGTTTTTCGCCTGCGGGGCCGATTTCCTGGGTGTCGTTCTGGTCTTGGTCACTCATCTTAAGCACCTCCCGGTGTGTCGATTCAGGCTTGGCCTGAAGATAGTAAAAGCTGGGCTTTTGGCGAACGCATCGCCAAAGGGTCGCGAATCATACGCTCATGGCGCGCGTTGCGCATCAGAGACTAGTCGATAAGTGCAGGCTCATTTGCCTTTCCGCCGACCGGTGGCACCCAGCGCCAGCAGGCGCAGCTCGGCTTCGGCGAGTACCGTGCGCTTGTCGACCTTGTCGAGTTTCTTCCAGGCACGGATCTCGCGCTTGCTGCGCCCGCAGCCCACGCAGATATCGTCGGTGAATTTGCAAATGCTGATGCAGGGGTCTTTGGTGGAGCTCATTTGAGTTCTCCTTGCTGGCGACAATCCAAATGTGGGAGCGGGCTTGCTCGCGAATGCAGTGTGTCAGTCGCCGGATGCTTGGCTGATCCACCGCATTCGCGAGCAAGCCCGCTCCCACATTTTGTTCTGCGTCAGTCTTCGAATTGGCGGCGCTCGTTTTCGATGGCTTCGGCCAGGGCGCGGGCTTCGTCTTCTTCGTCGCTCAGCGGCGGTTGTTCGAGCGCTGCGACGGCGGCCAGCAGTTTGGCACGGGCTTCGGCGACGCCGAGGATGTCCTCCTCGGGTTCAGGCTCGGGCTCATCTTCGACTGGCAGCTCAACCTCAACGTTCAGTTGCAGCGCAGGCTCCTGCTCACCGTCACTGGCCGCACCATCACGCAGCAAGTCATCGAAGTCAGTCTTGATGCCCTGCTCCATGTCATCCAGTTCCAGCAACAATGTGTGGAAACTGGTTTCGTCCTTCGGCTCTTCCGGCTCGGCGCTGGCGTCGGCCAGCTCCTGCAACCCGGCGGGCACCGGTGCGTCGTCGAAATCCAGGACCGGGTCCGGCTCCATCTCCCGCAGCTCGGCCAGCGGCGGTAAGTCGTCGAGGTTTTTCAGGTTGAAGTGGTCGAGGAACACCTTGGTAGTGGCAAACATCGCCGGCTTGCCGGGCACGTCGCGGTAGCCAACGATCCTGATCCACTCCCGCTCCAGCAACGTCTTGACGATATGGCTGTTGACCGCGACGCCGCGCACGTCTTCGATCTCGCCCCGGGTGATCGGCTGGCGATAGGCGATCAGCGCCATGGTTTCCAGCATCGCGCGGGAATAGCGCTGCGGGCGTTCTTCCCACAGGCGGCCGACCCACGGCGAAAACTTCTCGCGAATTTGCAGGCGATACCCGGAAGCCACTTCCCGCAGCTCGAAGGCACGGCCGTCGCAGGACTTGCGCAGAATCTCCAGGGCCTTCTTGAACACCGGCGGCTCAGGGCGCTCGGCTTCTTCAAACAGTTCGAACAGGCGCTCCAGGGATTGCGGCTTGCCCGAGGCCAGGAGAAAGGCTTCCAGCAGCGGAGCCAGTTCGCGGGGTTCAGTCAGATTCATCGATTCAGCTCTTTATTCGGCTCGCGCCCGCACGTGGATAGCCGCAAAAGGCTCATTCTGGACCAGCTCGACCAAGGATTCCTTGACCAGCTCAAGGATCGCCATAAAGGTCACGACTACCCCCAGGCGCCCTTCTTCCTTGGTAAACAGCTCGACAAACGGCACAAACCCGCCGCCCTTGAGGCGATCCAGCACATCACTCATGCGCTCGCGGGTGGACAGTGCCTCGCGGCTGACCTGGTGGCTTTCAAACATATCGCCACGGCGCAGTACTTCGGCCATGGACATCAGCAACTCTTCCAGGCTCACGTCCGGCAGCAGCTTGCGCGCCCGGGCTTCCGGGGCGTCGAGCTTGGGCACCACCACATCGCGGCCGACCCGGCTCAAACCGTCGATGCCTTCGGCCGCGGCCTTGAAGCGCTCGTACTCCTGCAGGCGGCGGATCAGTTCGGCGCGGGGGTCATCCTCTTCCGCCTCGATAGTCTCCGAGCGCGGCAGCAGCATGCGTGACTTGATTTCCGCAAGCATCGCGGCCATCACCAGGTATTCGGCCGCCAGTTCCAGGCGCACGGTCTGCATCAGTTCGACGTAGCCCATGTACTGGCGGGTGATTTCCGCCACCGGGATGTCGAGGATATTGATGTTCTGCTTGCGGATCAGGTACAGCAGCAAGTCCAGCGGACCTTCGAAGGCTTCGAGGAAGACTTCCAGCGCATCCGGCGGGATGTACAGGTCCAGCGGCATTTCCATCACGGCCTGGCCGTAGACCATGGCAAATGGCAGTTCCTGCTGGGCGCCCGCCTGGCTGTCGACGGTTTCCACGGCCGACATTCAGGCCTCGACCATGAACGGTGCCGGGTCGCCACACCCCACACGCACCACTTCCGGCTCGCCATCGGCCAGGTTGATCACGGTGGAGGCCTTGTTGCCGCCGTAGCCGCCGTCGATGATCAGGTCGACGTGTTTTTCCAGCAGCCGGCGCATTTCATAAGGGTCGTACAACGGCTCTTCTTCCCCCGGCAGGATCAGCGACACACTCATCAGCGGCTCACCGAGTTCGGCCAGCAGCGCCAGGGCGATCGGGTGTTCCGGCACCCGCAGGCCGATGGTGCGCTTCTTCGGGTGCAGCAGCAGGCGCGGCACTTCGCGGGTGGCGTTGAGGATGAAGGTGTAGGGCCCCGGCGTGTGGGCCTTGAGCAGGCGGAAGGTGCCGGTGTCGACCTTGGCGAACAGCCCCAGCTGGGACAGGTCGCTGCAAATCAGTGCGAAGTTGTGGTTCTTGTCCAGGTCACGCAGGCGTCTTACGCGCTCGACCGCATTCTTGTCGCCGATCTGGCAACCGATGGCGTAGGACGAATCCGTGGGGTAGATCACCACGCCACCGGCACGGATGATCTCCACGGCCTGTTTGATCAGGCGCGCCTGCGGGTTTTCCGGATGAATCTGGAAGAATTGACTCACGTGTTCTACCTGTTCAGACGGTGGCAATAATGGGGTCATGTTTGAAGCGACACCAAAGGGGCGGCAAATCTTCCGGAACGGCGCGGTACTCGCCAATCTCGGACCAGCCGCCGGGGCCATGAAAATCACTGCCGGCGCTGACCAGCAGACCAAATTCACGGGCAAGAATCGCCAGGCTGCCTACCTGCTCGGCGGGTTGATGCCCGTTGACCACTTCGATTGCGTGGCCGCCCGCTCCAATATAGTCGCCAATCAGCTTGCGACGCTTGCTGCGGGTGAAATCGTAATGCCACGGATGCGCCAGGCTGACCCAGGCACCTGCTGCCCGCAGTGTGCCAACGGTGTCTTCCAGGGTTGGCCAGTGTTGCTTGACGTCCCCCAGCTTGCCGGCACCCAGCCATTTGCGGAACGCTTCGGCGCGATCCTTTACAAAACCTTCACGCACCATCCAGTCGGCAAAGTGCGGGCGGGCCGGGGCGTTGCCGCTGTCACCCAGTTCCTGCTGGATGGCGCGGGCGCCTTCCAGGCCGTTGGGCATGCCCTTGAGGGCCAGCTTGCGGCTTATTTCTTCGGACCGCAGCCAGCGGCCATCGTGCAATTTGGCGATGGCCTCCACCAGCGGCGGCGCGTTGACGTCGAAACCGTAGCCCAATACGTGGATGGTTGCGCCGCCCCAAGTGCAGGACAATTCAACTCCGTTGACCAGTTGCATGCCCAACGCATGCGCCGCCTCGCGGGCCTCTGCCAGGCCTTCGAGGGTGTCGTGGTCGGTCAACGACAGGACTCGCACGCCTTTTTCAAACGCACGCGCAACCAGGACCGCGGGCGCCAGGGCGCCGTCGGAGGCTGTGCTATGGCAGTGCAAATCAACATTCACGGGAGTGTGTAACCTCAAGTCAGCTGGCGCTTTCGCTACCAAGGATGTTTGTTATTATGCCGCCACATCCAGCTTCTGGCTCTTACTGTGAAACAATTCATCGACTTCATCCCGCTGTTGCTGTTTTTCATCGTTTACAAAACCGACCCTCGCGTTATCGATCTTGCCGGCCACGAGCTGACCCTCGGCGGCATCTACAGCGCCACGGCGGTGCTGATCATCAGCTCCGTGGTGGTCTACGGCGCGCTCTTCATCTCCCAGCGCAAGCTGGAAAAAAGCCAGTGGCTGACCCTGGTCGCCTGCCTTGTGTTCGGCAGCCTGACCCTGGCCTTCCACAGCGAAACCTTCCTTAAATGGAAAGCCCCGGTGGTCAACTGGCTGTTCGCCCTGGCCTTTATCGGCAGCCACTTCATCGGTGATCGCCTGCTGATCAAGCGGATCATGGGCCACGCGCTGACCTTGCCAGACCCGGTATGGACCCGCCTGAACATCGCCTGGATCGTGTTTTTCCTGTTCTGCGGCGCCGCCAACCTGTTCGTCGCCTTTACCTTCCAGAGCTACTGGGTGGACTTCAAGGTGTTCGGCAGCCTGGGCATGACCGTGCTGTTCCTGGTCGGCCAGGGTATCTACCTGTCGCGCCACCTGCATGACACCGACCCTACCACGCCGAAAACCGAGGACTGACATGCTCTACGCCATCATTTCCACCGACGTCGCCAACTCCCTGGAAAAACGCCTGTCCGTACGCCCGGCCCACGTCGAGCGCCTGAAACAGCTGCAAGCCGAAGGCCGCCTGGTACTGGCCGGCCCGCATCCTGCGGTAGACAGCAACGACCCGGGAGACGCCGGCTTCACCGGTAGCCTGGTGGTTGTCGAGTTCGCCTCCCTGGCGGCGGCACAAGCCTGGGCCGATGCTGATCCGTATGTAGCGGCCGGCGTGTACGCCCAGGTGCTGGTCAAACCGTTCAAGCAAGTCCTGCCTTGATTCGTTGCGCGCTGAACCAAATGGCTTCAGCGCACTCCTAAACGCTCATTATTCCCGGTAACCTGCCGACAACGTTCTGAATATTCGTGTGGAATCAGGAGTTCCGATGCGCTTACGTCAGTTGTGTCTGTTGGCAGTGTTAATGATCGGGGCTACGGCCCACGCTGAAGAAACCTCGAACACCGGCAGTTCCACGCCCCTGTCCTTGAGTGCCGGCAGCCAGATCACCGATTTGCAGCAACGTTTGAAAGAGAGCGAACGCCAGCGCGATGAGCTGAGCAAGCAATTGCAAAGTGCTGACGCCACGCGGGAAAGTACCCAACTGAGTAAACTGCGCCAGGAGAACCAACGCCTGGTCCAGCAACTCAAAGAAGCACAGGGCAGTGCCTTGCCACGCTGGCTTACCGAGCAACAACAATGGTTCGTGACCGGCGGGGCAGTCGCGCTGATCGCCCTGTTATGCGGGATCTTCGCCAGTGGCGGGCACCGGCGCCGTCGACAATGGCTAAATTGAGTGAGTCATGAGCGAGCTGTTACTGATAGATGATGACCAGGAGCTCTGTGAGCTGCTGACCAGTTGGTTGAGCCAGGAAGGTTTCCAGGTGCGCGCCTGCCATGACGGCTTGAGCGCCCGCAAGGCATTGGCCGAAGCCGCCCCGGCGGCCGTGGTGCTCGACGTGATGCTGCCCGACGGCAGCGGCCTGGAGCTGCTCAAGCAATTGCGCAGCGACCACCCGGAACTGCCGGTGCTGATGCTCTCGGCCAGGGGCGAACCCCTGGACCGGATCCTCGGCCTGGAACTGGGCGCCGACGACTACCTGGCCAAACCCTGCGATCCTCGTGAACTGACCGCGCGCCTGCGCGCCGTGCTGCGCCGCAGCCACCCGGCCGCCGTGTCCACTCAGCTGGAGCTGGGCGACCTGTGCTTCAGCCCGGTGCGTGGCGTGGTCACTATCGATGAACAGGAATTTGCCCTGACCGTGTCCGAAAGCCGCCTGCTGGAAGCCTTGCTGCGTCAGCCCGGCGAGCCGCTGGACAAGCAGGAACTGGCGCAAATCGCCCTGGGCCGCAAGCTGACCCTGTATGACCGCAGCCTGGACATGCACGTCAGCAACCTGCGCAAGAAGATCGGCCCGCACCCGGATGGCCGGCCACGGATCGTGGCGCTGCGTAGCCGCGGCTATTACTACAGCCTCTAGCCCGCGTAGCAGCTGTCGAGCCTCGGCGAGGCTGCGACAGCATCGCCTCGGTACATGTGTCAGACCGCAGCGCCTGCCTCGCAGCCTCGCCAAGGCTCGACAGCCGCTACGGTCGCCAATAGTTTTGTCAGCCCCGCCCAAAATCCTCTTTACCCAAGCTTTACCGTCCCCTGACTGCCGCTGACCTTGATCTCCGTAATCTACTCACATCCGGACTCACCGGAATAGAGACAGGAGAATCACCATGCGCAAGACCCTTATCGCTTTGATGTTCGCTGCTGCCCTGCCAACCGTTGCCATGGCCGCTGCGCCAGAAGGCCCAGGCCCGATGGGCGGTCCTGAAGGCCACATGATGGGTGGCCCAGGTCACGGCGGTGAACACGGCATGCGGGGCAAAGGTGGCCCTTTCAGCCAGCTGGACCTGAGCCCTGAACAGCGCCAGCAGATCGGCAAGTTGATGGGCCAGCAATGGCACGCTCGCAAAGAGTTGGTGCGCAAGTACCTGGACAAACTGCCAGCCGCTGATCAGAAAGCCATGAAAGACGAAATGGCGGCCGCCAAGCAGAAAACCCAGACCGACATCCGTGCCGTGCTGAAACCCGATCAACAGAAGAAATTCGACGAGATCGTGAAGAAACAAGCCGAGCGCCGCGCCGAGTGGAAGGAATTCCAGGCCTGGAAAGCCCAGCAGCCGCAAAAAGCGCAATAATGATCTAGCTTCACTCCCAGCCCAGTGGCCACCGCCGCTGGGCTTTTCCTGTTTGAGGATTTCTTGTGCGTTCATTGTTCTGGCGCGTCCTTGCCAGCTTCTGGCTGGCCATCGCCCTGGTTGCCGGGTTGTCGATCCTGCTTGGGCATATGCTCAACCAGGACGCCTGGATTCTCAGCCGCCACCCCGGGCTCAATAACCTCGCGCAGGAATGGACGCAGCTTTACGAGGCCCAGGGCGAGGACGCCGCCCAGGAGCTGCTGCAGCAGCGCAAGCGTCAGTACCACATTGACGTGCAAGTGCTTAACGAAAGCGGCGAGCCTGTGGTGCGCGGCACTTTCCCGCGCCGCGCCGCCGCCCTCGAAGCCCGGCAAAACGACAGCCAGGACCGCCACCTGCCCTGGCGCCGGCTGACCGCCGAGTACACCAGCGAAAAAACCGGCGACACCTACCTGCTGATCTACCGCATTCCCCACCCGGAACTGGACGCCTGGCACCGCAGCAGCCTGCTCTGGCCGTTGAGTGCCCTGGCGATTGCGCTGGTGGTGCTGACCCTGTTCAGCCTGTTAGTGACGTTGTCCATCACCCGCCCCCTCAGCCGCCTGCGCGGCGCAGTGCACGACCTGGGCCAGACCACCTATCAGCAGAACAGCCTGGCGCGGCTGGCCAACCGTCGCGACGAATTCGGCGTGCTCGCGACCGACTTCAACCGCATGGGCGCCCGCCTGCAAAGCCTGATCGGCAGCCAGCGCCAGTTGCTGCGGGATGTGTCCCACGAACTGCGCTCGCCCCTGGCCCGCCTGCGGATCGCCCTGGCCCTGGCAGAACGGGCCACCCCCGAAGCGCGGGAAAAACTCTGGCCGCGCCTGACCCGCGAATGCGACCGCCTGGAAGCGCTGATCAGCGAAATCCTGGTACTCGCCCGGGTGGACGCCGATAACGCCAGTGCCGAAGACATCGACCTCAACCCGTTACTCCGGACCCTGCAAAAAGACGCCTTGCTCGGCGCGCCGGACCAACCCGTGCAACTGGATGCCGAGGCCGGGCTGCACCTCAAGGGCTGGCCGACCATGATCGAACGCGCGGTGGATAACCTGCTGCGCAACGCCCAACGCTTCAACCCGCCCGGGCAACCGATTGAAATGGAAGCCAGACGCCAGGGCGAACGCATTGTGATCAGTGTGCGCGACCACGGCCCCGGCGTGGATGCCGAACACCTGAGCCAACTCGGCGAGCCGTTTTACCGCGCCCCGGGGCAAACCGCCCAGGGCCATGGCCTGGGCCTGGCCATTGCGCGGCGCGCCGCAGAGCGCCATGGCGGCAGCCTGATCCTGGCCAATCATCAAGGCGGCGGCTTTATCGCCAGCGTGGACCTGCCGCTGGAGCCTGGGGTTGTCATTCAACCCTGATGATCTTCTATGATGGTCCTTCTCATTAGGAGGGCCTTTGATGACTGATCTGCTCACCCCCATCCAGGAAGCACTCGATTTACCCGTCACCCCACTGGCCGTAACCGAAGTCGGCGCCCTGCCCTCGACCTTTGCCGTCACCGAACTGGCCAGCGCCAGCATCGGTGCCGCGGGCCAGGCGGTCGCCCAGTTGCTGTTGCAGCAAACCGGGCGCCTGCCCTCGGTGACCGTGGACCGGCGCCTCGCCTCGTTCTGGTTCTCCTCCTCGCTGCGCCCCGACGGCTGGACCACCCCGCCGCTGTGGGACCCGATTGCCGGCGACTACGCCTGCACCGATGGCTGGATTCGCCTGCACACCAATGCACCGCATCACCGTGCCGCCGCCGAGCGCGTACTCGGGCAGGTCGCTGACCGTGAAGCAATGGCCGCGAAGGTTGCGCCATGGACCGCTGCCGAGCTGGAACAGGCGATTGTCGAGGCGAACGGCTGTGCGGCGCAGATGCGCTCGTGGCAAGACTGGCAGGTGCATCCACAAGGCTTGGCGGTCAATCAGGAACCGCTGGTCCATCGCCAGACCTTTGCAGCCCTCAGCGACAAACCCTGGCTGGGCTCGGTGGCAAGGCCGCTGGCGGGCATCAAGGTGCTGGACCTGACGCGCGTATTGGCCGGCCCCACCGCCAGCCGTTTTCTGGCTGGCCTCGGCGCCGATGTACTGCGCATCGACTCCCCTGACTGGAACGAACCCGGCGTGGTGCCGGAAATGACCCTGGGCAAACGTTGCGCCCGCCTGGACCTGAAAAACCCCGACGACCGCCTGATCTTCGAAAACCTGCTCAAGAACACCGACATTCTGCTGCACGGCTACCGCGCCGATGCACTGGAACAGTTGGGCTACGGTGGGGCTGCGCTGCAAGCCATCGCGCCTGGCCTGATCGACGCCAGCCTCAACGCCTACGGCTGGAGCGGCCCGTGGCGCAATCGCCGGGGGTTCGACAGCCTGGTGCAGATGAGCACCGGGATTGCCGAGGCTGGCAGGCAGTGGAAAAAGTCGGAAAAACCGGTGCCGCTGCCGTTGCAGGCGCTGGACCACGCCACCGGGTATTTGATGGCGGCCAGTGCGATTCAGGCGTTGAGTGAACGCTTGAAATACGGCCGCGGCGGTTCGGCACAGTTGTCCCTCGCGCGCACGGCAAAGCTGTTGGTGGACGCAGGACAAGTCCCTGAACAACTACCGCTGCGGGCCGAAGAACCGGGTGATCAAGGCTTGGTGGTGGAGCAAACCGCCTGGGGCCCGGCCCACCGCTTGCTGCCCCCGGTGACCATCAGCGGGACACCGTTGCAGTGGGACTTGCCCGCAGGGGAATTGGGCTCACACCGCCCTCAGTGGTGACCGAAGATCCTGTGGCGAGGGAGCATGCTCCCGCTGGACTGCGCAGCAGGCCCCAGCTTTTGGGTCAATGGGGCCGCTTCGCGCCCCAGCGGGAGCAAGCTCCCTCGCCACAGGTACGCAGAATCAATCCGCGCGGCTCAGTGATGTCCACAAATGCTGCGCCGCATAGGCTCTAAGCGGTCGCCAGGCCTCAGCCCGCGCCAGCAACTGGCGCGGGCTCACCGGCCCGCCTTCCAGCGCCACCAGCGCATTGATCAAACCGATATCCCCCGAGGCAAACGCATCCTGCTCGCGCATCTGGCGCATGGCGATGTACTGCGCCGTCCAGTCACCAATCCCGGGTAATGCGACCAACCGCGCCACGCCTTCCTTCAGGTTCGCCTTCGCCTGGAAAATCTGCGGGTCATCCAGCAACGCCTGGGCCACGCCCGACAAGGTACGCCCGCGACTTTTCGGCATGCCGAGGGTTGCCAAATCTGCGGCTGCCAGCACCTCGGCCGAAGGAAACACATGGGTCACACCGGCATGGGGCGTCACCAGCGGCGTGCCGTACTGCGCCACCAGCTTGCCCGCCAGCTTGATCGCCGCCACCACGGTAATCTGCTGGCCCAACACCGCGCGGATCGCCAACTCCAGCCCATCCCAGGTTCCCGGCACCCGCAAGCCAGGACGCGCCGCCACCAAGCTCGCCATCAAGGGATCATTCGCCAATTGCCGGTTGATCCGTTTCGGGTCAGCCGACAGGTCAAACATGTCCCGTAACCGCCGCTCAATTTCCGGCAACGCTGCCGGGTCGGGGAAGTCCACCGTTACCTCAAGCCAATCACCGGCCCCGGGCGACACACTGAGCCAACCCTGCTGACCGTCGACACTGATACTGCGCGAGTAAACGCCTGCGTCCACCGTCTCCATCCCGCTGATCGCCCGCGCCGACAAAAAGCCCAACATCGCCGCCCAGTCATACGGCGCCTGATACGCCAGCTGCATTCTCACAACGACAATACCCCGCTGTACAACCCATACGCCGCCAGGCTCGCCCCGGCGATCACGCAGGCGAAAATGCCTTTTTCCAGATGGGTAAACAAGGGCTGGCCCTGCTCGCGCTTGGCCAGGGCAAACAGGATCACCCCCGGTGCATACAGCAGCGCCGACAGCAGCAAGTACTTCAGGCCACCGGCGTAGAGCAGCCACACCGCATAGGCCAGGGCGATCAGGCTCACCAGCAGGTCCTTGGTGCGTTCGCCATGGGCGCCTTCGTAGGTTTCACCGCGGCCGCTCAACAGCACCGCATACGCCGCCGACCACAGATAGGGCACCAGGATCATCGACGACGCCAGGTAGATCAGGGTGGTGTAGGTGCTTTCCGAAAACAGCGTGATCACCAGGAACAGCTGGATCATTACATTGGTCAGCCACAACGCATTGACCGGCACCTGATTGACGTTTTCCTTTTTCAGGAACGCCGGCATGGTCTTGTCATGGGCGGTGGCATAGAGGATTTCGGCGCAGAGCAAGGCCCACGACAGCAGCGCGCCCAACAGCGAAACCGCCAGGCCGATGCTGATCAACAGCGCGCCCCACGGGCCGACGATATGTTCCAGCACCCCGGCCAGGGACGGGTTTTGCAGGTTGGCCAGTTCCGGCTGGCTCATGATCCCGAGCGACAGCAGGTTGACCAATACCAGCAGCGCCAACACCCCCAGGAAACCGATGACCGTGGCCCGGCCCACGTCCGAGCGTTTCTCGGCCCGCGCCGAGTAGACACTGGCGCCCTCGATGCCGATAAACACAAACACCGTGACCAGCATCATGTTGCGCACCTGATCCACCACGCCGCCGAAATTCGGATTACTCAGGCCCCAGATATCCCGGGTAAAGATATCGCCCTTGAATGCCACGGCGGCGATCACGATAAACATCACCAGCGGTACGATCTTGGCCACGGTGGTGATCTGGTTGATGAACGCCGCCTCCTTGATCCCGCGCATCACCAGGAAATGCACCGCCCACAACAACACCGATGCGCAGCCAATCGCCACCGGGGTATTGCCCTGGCCGAACACCGGAAAAAAGTAGCCGAGGGTACTGAATAGCAACACGAAGTAACCGACGTTGCCCATCCAGGCACTGATCCAGTAGCCCCAGGCCGACGAGAAACCCATGTAGTCGCCAAACCCGGCCTTGGCGTACGCGTATACGCCGGAATCCAGTTCCGGCTTGCGGTTGGCCAGGGTCTGGAACACAAAGGCCAGGGTCAGCATGCCCACGGCGGTAATGCCCCAGCCAATCAACACCGCGCCTACCTCGGCCCGCGCCGCCATGTTCTGCGGCAACGAGAAAATCCCGCCGCCGATCATCGAGCCCACCACCAGGGCGATCAAGGCATTGAGGCGCAGCTTTTCCGAGGATTGAGACATGAACACTCCTGAACAAAACAACCATTGAGCCAACAACTGTGCACTCAACTAACTTATTAAGCCGGCGCAGCGTTTATTAGATATAGCCAATAAAGGCGCCGGCTTCATAACTTAAAGGCATGACAATAAACAGCGTTAAGGCAAATTTATAATTTAAATAACGCTGCGCTGTAAAAGTTTGCATATCTGCAAATACGGGCTAGCTTCAAAGGTCCATGCTAATGAGAAAACCTGTTGTTTGAAACGCAGAACCGCTCTACGACGAGCCTCTGCGAGGCACTTGAGCGCCCGTACCTTTCATCATAAGTCATTAATTCACAATGGAATGTGCCAATGAAGTGATCTGAGTCAGCTGTTTGATTAGCGCACGGATTTATTCTGTGGTCTCTCTTCTCCTGCATTGGAGTCATGCGATGTCTGAATCTCCCGGAAAACTTCGACTCGGCGCACTGGTTGCACTTGTCGTGGGTTCAATGATTGGTGGCGGGATCTTCTCACTGCCGCAAAACATGGCGGCCAGCGCCGATGTCGGCGCGGTACTGATTGGTTGGGTGATCACCGCGGTGGGCATGTTGACCCTGGCGTTCGTGTTCCAGACCCTGGCCAATCGCAAGCCCGACCTCGACGGCGGGGTCTATGCCTACGCCAAGGCCGGGTTTGGCGACTACATGGGTTTCTCATCCGCCTGGGGTTACTGGATCAGTGCCTGGTTGGGCAACGTCGGCTATTTCGTGCTGCTGTTCAGCACCCTCGGTTACTTCTTCCCAATCTTCGGCGAAGGCAACACCCCGGCGGCGGTGATCGGCGCGTCGGTGCTGCTGTGGGCCGTGCACTTCCTGGTACTGCGCGGGATCAAGGAAGCCGCGTTCATCAACCTGGTGACCACCATCGCCAAGGTGGTGCCACTGGTGCTGTTTGTGTTGATCGCGCTCTTCGCGTTCAAGCTGGACATCTTCACCGCCGACATCTGGGGCGTGAAAAACCCGGACCTGGGCAGCGTGATGAACCAAGTGCGCAACATGATGCTGGTCACCGTCTGGGTGTTCATCGGCATTGAGGGTGCGAGCATCTTCTCGTCCCGAGCCGAAAAACGCTCCGACGTCGGAAAGGCCACGGTGATTGGTTTTATCACCGTGCTGCTGTTCCTGATGCTGGTGAACGTGCTGTCCCTGGGGATCATGACCCAACCGGAATTGGCCAAGCTGCAAAACCCGTCGATGGCCGCCGTGCTGGAGCACGTGGTGGGTCACTGGGGCGCGGTATTGATCAGCGTCGGCTTGATCATTTCCTTGCTGGGGGCGCTGCTGTCGTGGGTGCTGCTGTGTGCGGAGATCATGTTCGCCGCCGCCAAGGACCACACCATGCCGGAGTTCCTGCGTAAGGAAAACGCCAACCACGTGCCGGCCAACGCCCTGTGGCTGACCAACGCCATGGTGCAGATTTTCCTGGTGATCACGCTGTTCTCGGCCAGCACTTACCTGTCGCTGATCTACCTCGCCACCTCGATGATCCTGGTGCCTTACCTGTGGTCGGCGGCCTATGCACTGCTGCTGGCGGTGCGCGGTGAAACCTATGAAAGCGCCCCGGGCGAACGCAGGAAAGACCTGCTGATCGGCGCCATCGCGTTGATCTACGCGGTCTGGCTGCTGTACGCCGGTGGCACCAAGTACCTGTTGCTGTCCGCCCTGCTCTACGCCCCTGGCGTGATCCTGTTCGCCATGGCCAAGCATGAACTGGGCAAACCGATTTTCACCAACGTCGAGAAGCTGATTTTCGCCGCAGTCGTCATAGGCGCCCTCGTGGCGGGCTATGGCCTCTACTCCGGCTTCCTGACCCTGTAATCATTGTTCACTGGAGGATCTGTAATGACCACGGAAAAAGTGAAGTACGGCGTACATTCCGAAGCCGGCAAACTGCGCAAAGTCATGGTGTGCTCCCCAGGTTTGGCCCACCAGCGGCTGACCCCAAACAACTGCGATGAACTGCTGTTCGATGACGTGCTGTGGGTAGCCCAGGCCAAGCGCGACCACTTCGACTTCGTGACCAAGATGCGCGAGCGCGACATCGATGTGCTGGAAATGCACAACCTGCTGACCGACATCGTCGCCATCCCCGAAGCGCTGGACTGGATCCTGGAGCGCAAGATCACCGCCAACCAGGTGGGCCTGGGGCTGGTCAATGAGGTCAGCTCGTGGCTGCGCAGCCTGGAGCCGCGCAAGGTCGCCGAGTACCTGATCGGTGGCGTGTCGGCCGATGACCTGCCAAGCAGTTTCGGTGGCAAGACCATCGAGATGTTCCGCGATTTCCTCGGCCACTCAAGCTTCATCCTGCCGCCGCTGCCCAACACCCAGTTCACCCGCGACACCACCTGCTGGATCTACGGTGGCGTGACGCTGAACCCGATGTACTGGCCGGCGCGACGCCAGGAAACCCTGCTGGCCAGCGCCATCTACAAATTCCACCCCGAGTTCACCAACGCGGACTTCCAGGTGTGGTACGGCGACCCTGACCAGGAACACGGCAACGCCACCCTGGAAGGCGGCGACGTGATGCCGATTGGTAACGGCGTGGTGTTGATCGGCATGGGCGAGCGTTCCTCGCGCCAGGCCATCGGCCAACTCGCCCTGAACCTGTTCAAGCACAAGGCCGTGGAGCGTGTGATCGTCGCCGGCCTGCCGAAATCCCGCGCGGCGATGCACCTCGACACCGTGTTCAGCTTCTGCGACCGCGACCTGGTCACGATCTTCCCGGAAGTGGTCAACCAGATCGTCGCTTTCACCCTGCGCCCGGACGAGACCAAGCCCGGCGGCATCGACATCCAGCGCGAAAAAACCAACTTCCTCGACACCGTCGCCGCCGCCCTGAACCTCAAGGCCCTGCGTGTGGTGGAAACCGGCGGCAACAGCTTCGCCGCCGAGCGCGAGCAGTGGGATGACGGCAACAACGTAGTGGCCGTGGAGCCTGGCGTGGTGATCGGCTACGACCGCAACACCTACACCAACACCTTGCTGCGCAAGGCCGGTGTGGAAGTCATCACCATCAGCGCCGGTGAACTCGGCCGTGGCCGTGGCGGCGGCCACTGCATGACCTGCCCGATCATTCGCGACCCAATCGACTACTGATATTCAAACCCTGGCCGCCGCTCATAAGGCGCCGGCCAGGGGGATAACCTAAACAGAAGGAGATCCACCATGGCTTTTAATATGCGCAACCGCAGCCTGCTGTCGCTGATGCACCACACCACTCGCGAGCTGCACTACCTGCTGGACCTGTCCCGCGACCTCAAGCGCGCCAAATACACCGGCACCGAGCGTCCGCACCTGAAGGGCAAAAACATCGCGCTGATCTTCGAAAAAACCTCGACCCGCACCCGTTGCGCGTTCGAAGTGGCGGCCCATGACCAGGGTGCCCACGTCACCTACATCGACCCGGTGTCGTCGCAGATCGGCCACAAAGAAAGCATGAAAGACACCGCCCGCGTCCTCGGCCGGATGTTCGATGCCATCGAGTACCGTGGCTTTGAACAGGAAATCGTCGAAGAGCTGGCCAAGTTCGCCGGGGTGCCGGTGTTCAACGGCCTGACCGCCGAATTCCACCCCACCCAGATGATCGCCGACACCCTGACCATGCGCGAGCACAGCGACAAGCCGCTGCATGACATCAGCTACGCCTACCTGGGCGACGCCCGCTACAACATGGGCAACTCGCTGCTGATGATCGGCGCCAAGCTGGGCATGGACGTGCGCATCGGCGCACCGAAAGCCCTGTGGCCCCATGCTGACTTCATCAAGCAGTGCCAGGCATTCGCCGAGGAAAGCGGCGCGCGCATCACCATCACCGAAGACCCGAAGGAAGCGGTGAAAGGCGTGGACTTCATCCACACCGATATCTGGGTGTCCATGGGCGAACCGGTGGAAGCGTGGGACGAGCGCATCGAGCAACTGCTGCCGTACCAGGTCAACGCCAAGATGATGAAGGCCTCGGGCAATCCCCGCGTGAAATTCATGCACTGCCTGCCGGCGTTCCACAACAGCGAAACCAAGGTCGGCAAGGACATCGCCGCGCGTTATCCGAACCTGGCCAATGGCGTGGAAGTGACCGAAGAAGTGTTTGAGTCCCCGGCCAACATCGCCTTTGAGCAGGCGGAAAACCGCATGCACACCATCAAGGCGATCCTGGTGTCGGCGCTGGCGGATATCTAAACCAATACCGCTCCCACTTTTGATACGAGGTCCAAAATGTGGGAGCGGGCTTGCTCGCGAAGGCGGCGTGCCAGTCGCTATATTTTTCACCGACACACCGCTTTCGCGAGCAAGCCCGCTCCCACATTTGGCCCGGTGTTCACAACGCTGGATTCTGGAAGGACAACCTTATATGCGTATCGTCGTTGCACTGGGCGGCAACGCCCTTCTGCGCCGTGGTGAACCCATGACCGCAGACAATCAACGGGCCAATATCCGCATCGCCACCGAACAGATCGCCAAGATCCACAAAGGCAACGAGCTGGTGATTGCCCACGGCAATGGCCCGCAAGTGGGCCTGCTGTCGCTGCAGGCTGCCGCCTACACCCAGGTTTCACCTTACCCGCTGGATGTGTTGGGAGCCGAAACCGAAGGCATGATCGGCTACATCATCGAACAGGAACTGGGCAACCTGCTGGACTTCGAAGTGCCGTTCGCCACGCTGCTGACCCAGGTCGAAGTCGACGCCAAGGACCCGGCCTTCCAGCACCCGACCAAACCCATCGGCCCGGTGTACTCCAAAGCCGAAGCGGAAAAACTGGCCGCTGAAAAAGGCTGGGCGATTGCCCCCGATGGCGACAAGTACCGCCGCGTGGTGGCCAGCCCACGGCCAAAGCGGATCTTTGAAATCCGCCCGATCCAGTGGCTGCTGGAAAAAGGCAGCATAGTGATCTGCGCCGGCGGCGGCGGGATTCCGACGATGTATGGCGAAGACGGCAAGCTCAAGGGCATTGAAGCCGTGATCGACAAAGACCTGTGCTCATCCTTGCTGGCCGGACAACTGGACGCCGATTTGCTGGTGATCGCCACCGACGTCAATGCCGCCTTTATCGACTTCGGCAAGCCCACCCAGAAAGCCATCGGCCAGGCGCACCCGGACGAAATCGAAAAGCTCGGCTTCGCCGCCGGCTCCATGGGGCCCAAGGTCCAGGCCGCCTGCGAGTTCGCCCGCCAGACTGGCAAAACCGCAGTGATCGGTTCACTCTCGGACATCGAAGCGATTGTCCAGGGCAGCGCCGGCACCCGCATCAGTACCGCAAAACCTGGCATCACCTACCTGTGAAGTAGAGGAGAAACGCCTATGGCTACCTTTGAACCTGGTCACCTGCACATCGAACGCCACGCGCTGAACAAGGATGACTACAGCTACAACCTGTGCATCGACTACGAAGTCAGCCAGGACCCAAAGGAAGGCAAGGGAATGCTCTTCAAGATGCACGGCACGGTGCAGGGCAAGGAGCTCAAGGAAGAGTTCTTCCTGCCCAAGGACCAGTCGTTCGACTTCGCCCGGCAGGCGATGAACATCGCGCAGAAGTACGGCATGCCGAAGATTGCCGTGCTCAATGGCCAGATGCACAAGCAGTACGATTTGATGTTTGAGGATGTGCGGCATCAGCTGGATGTGAAGCCTGGGGATCCGGTCAAACCCGAACACCTCGAATAACCCGATTTCCCAGGCACCTACCATCAAATGTGGGAGCGGGCTTGCTCGCTCCCACATTTTGATCTCCATCTTCTCCAAGGCATACTTGCCACCTCTCGCTCGCCAGAACCCAAAACAGCCCCATGCGTATCCACGTCAGCTTCATCGACCGCGTCGGCATCACCCAGGAAGTCCTGGCCTTGCTCGGTGGGCGCAATCTGAACCTGGATGCGGTGGAAATGGTTCCGCCCAACGTCTACATCGACGCGCCAACCTTGAGTGCCGAGGTACTGGAAGAGCTGCGTGATGCACTGTTCAGCGTGCGCGGCGTGCAAGCCGTGACCGTGGTCGACATCCTCCCCGGCCAGCGCCAGCACCTGCAACTCGACGCCCTGCTCGCCGCCATGACCGACCCGGTACTGGCCCTGGACAGCGCCGGCAAGATCCTGCTGGCCAACCCGGCGCTGATCGCCTTGTACGGTCGCGAACCCGCCGGGGAAAGCATCAACGAACTGTTCGACGACCCAACCCTGCTGGCCACCCTGCTGGAACACGGCTTTCGCCTGGCCCTGCGGGAAATCAGCGTCAACGGCCAGACCCTGCTGCTGGACGCCACGCCGATCACCGACGCCGGCGCCCTGCTGACCCTGTACCAACCCAACCGCATCGGCGAACAACTGTCGGCGCTGCACCATGACCACGCCGAAGGTTTCGACGCGTTGTTGGGCGAGTCCCCGGCGATCCGCACCCTCAAGGCGCGGGCGCAACGGGTGGCGGCGCTGGATGCACCGTTGTTGATCCAGGGCGAGACCGGCACCGGCAAGGAGCTGGTGGCCCGTGCCTGCCACGCCATCAGCGCACGCCACAGCGCGCCGTTCCTGGCCCTGAACTGCGCGGCGCTGCCGGAGAACCTGGCCGAGAGCGAACTGTTCGGCTACGCCCCCGGCGCCTTCACCGGTGCCCAGCGCGGCGGCAAGCCGGGGCTGATGGAACTGGCGAACCAGGGCACGGTGTTCCTCGACGAGATCGGCGAGATGTCACCGTACTTGCAGGCCAAGCTGCTGCGGTTTCTCAACGACGGCAGCTTCCGCCGGGTGGGCGGCGACCGTGAGGTGAAGGTCAATGTGCGGATCCTCAGCGCCACCCACCGCGACCTGGAAAAGATGGTCAGCGAAGGCACCTTCCGCGAAGACCTGTTCTACCGCCTCAACGTGCTCAACGTCGAAGTGCCGCCCCTGCGCGAGCGCGGCCAGGACATCCTGCTGCTGGCCCGCTACTTCATGCAGCAGGCCTGCGCGCAGATCCAGCGCCCGGTCTGCCGCCTGGCGCCGGGCACCTACCCGGCGCTGCTGGGCAACCGCTGGCCGGGCAACGTGCGCCAGTTGCAGAACGTGATCTTCCGCGCCGCGGCCATTTGCGAAAGCAGCCTGGTGGACATCGGCGACCTGGACATCGCCGGCACCTCGGTGGCGCGGCAGAACGATGGTGAAGTCGACAGCCTGGAGCAGGCGGTGGAAGACTTCGAGCGCGGGTTGCTGGAGAAGCTGTATACCAGTTACCCGTCCACTCGCCAGCTGGCCAGCCGCCTGCAAACCTCCCACACCGCCATTGCCCACCGCTTGCGCAAGTACGGCATTCCCAACAAGCCCTGACTGACTGCACGCGATCAACATGTGGGAGCGGGCTTGCTCGCGAATGCGTTGGGTCAGTCAATACATTCGGCACTGACATACCGCTTTCGCGAGCAAGCCCGCTCCCACATTTGATCTACGGCGCCCTCAAAAGCGACCTCCGCCTGTACTGAAAGCGCTACAGTGGAACGATATCAATACACACCGTCCCAGGCATCGCCATGCAAGGCTTTGATCCTCATAGGCTTTTTTTCACCCGTCCAGCTGTAGCGATATCGCTACAGTCACCTTCCGAACATCACCTGCCATAATCAGTAACCAATTGTTTTATAACGATAAAAAAACATTGGCCGCAATTTTGCTAAGCAACTCCCCATTATTTCAATCCCGTCCACCAGACGAATCTGGCCCTGAGGAGTTTCCATGAGCGAGTTGCGCTTTACTGAAGATCACGAATGGCTGCGCGCCGAAGCCGACGGCAGTGTGACCGTGGGCATTACCGCTTTTGCGCAGAACGCGCTGGGTGATGTGGTTTTCGTGCAACTGCCTGAGCTGCAGTCCTACGACAAAGGGGCAGAAGCCTCCACCGTTGAATCGGTCAAGGCCGCCAGCGGCGTATACATGCCACTGGACGGCGAAGTCCTCGAAGTAAACGACAAGCTGGACGGCAGCCCCGAGCTGGTCAACGAAGACCCGATGGGCGAAGGCTGGTTCTTCCGCTTTAAACCGGCTGATGCCGACGCAGTAGCTAAGCTGTTGGATCAGGATGCGTATGACCGCCTGATCAAAGCCAACGCTGAAGCCTGAGGAGCGCGCCATGACTAATCTGACCACCGCCAACGAATTCATCGCCCGCCACATCGGCCCGCGCCAGGACGACGAGCAACACATGCTCGCCACCCTGGGCTTTGATTCCCTGGAAGCCCTGAGCGCCAGCGTGATCCCGGAGAGCATCAAGGGCACCGCCGTACTGGGCCTGAGCGATGGCTTGAGCGAGGCCGACGCACTGGCTTCGATCAAGGCGATCGCCGCCAAGAACGAGCTGTTCAAGACCTACATCGGCCAGGGCTACTACAACTGCCACACACCGTCGCCGATCCTGCGCAACCTGCTGGAAAACCCGGCCTGGTACACCGCCTACACGCCGTATCAGCCGGAGATTTCCCAGGGCCGCCTGGAGTCGTTGCTGAACTTCCAGACGCTGATCAGCGACCTCACCGGCCTGCCGATCGCCAACGCCTCGCTGTTGGACGAAGCCACCGCCGCTGCCGAAGCCATGACCTTCTGCAAACGCCTGAGCAAGAACAAAGGCAGCAACGCGTTCTTCGCCTCCGTGCACAGCCACCCGCAAACCCTCGACGTATTGCGCACCCGTGCCGAGCCGCTGGGCATCGACGTGGTGGTGGGCGACGAGCGTGAACTGACCGACGTCAGCGCCTTCTTCGGCGCCCTGCTGCAATACCCGGCCAGCAACGGTGACGTGTTCGACTACCGCGAACTGACCGAGCGCTTCCACGCCGCCAACGCACTGGTGGCCGTGGCCGCCGACCTGCTGGCCCTGACCCTGCTGACCCCGCCGGGTGAGTTCGGCGCCGACGTGGCCATCGGCAGCGCGCAACGCTTCGGCGTGCCGCTGGGCTTCGGTGGCCCGCATGCGGCGTACTTCTCCACCAAGGATGCGTTCAAGCGCGACATGCCGGGCCGTCTGGTCGGCGTCTCCGTGGACCGTTTCGGCAAGCCGGCCCTGCGCCTGGCCATGCAGACCCGCGAGCAACATATCCGCCGCGAGAAGGCCACCAGCAACATCTGCACCGCCCAAGTGCTGTTGGCCAACATTGCCAGCATGTACGCCGTGTACCACGGCCCGAAAGGCCTGACCCAGATTGCCAACCGCATTCACCACCTGACCGCGATCTTCGCCAAAGGCTTGGGCGCATTGGGCCTGGCGGTTGAACAAGCCAACTTCTTCGACACCCTGACCATCAAGACCGGCGCGCAAACTGCTGCCCTGCACGACAAGGCTCGCGCCCAGCGCATCAACCTGCGTGTGGTCGACGGCGAACGCGTTGGCCTGTCGGTGGACGAAACCACCTCCCAAGCCGACATCGAAACCCTGTGGAGCGTGTTCGCCGGCGGTAAAGCCCTGCCGGACTTCGCCGCATTGGCTGCCAGCGTTGAAAGCACCCTGCCGGCCGCGCTGCTGCGCCAGTCGCCAATTCTCAGCCACCCGGTGTTCAACCGTTACCACTCCGAAACCGAGCTGATGCGCTACCTGCGCAAACTGGCCGACAAGGACCTGGCCCTGGATCGCACCATGATCCCGCTGGGCTCGTGCACCATGAAGCTCAACGCCGCCAGCGAAATGATCCCGGTGACCTGGGCCGAGTTCGGTGCCCTGCACCCGTTCGCCCCGGCCTCGCAAAGCGCCGGCTACCAGCAACTGACGACCGAACTGGAAGCCATGCTCTGCGCGGCCACCGGTTACGACGCGATTTCCCTGCAACCGAACGCCGGTTCCCAGGGCGAATACGCCGGCCTGCTGGCCATCCGTGCCTATCACCAGAGCCGTGGCGAAGAACGCCGAGACATCTGCCTGATCCCGTCGTCGGCCCATGGCACCAACCCGGCCACCGCCAACATGGCCGGCATGCGCGTGGTGGTCACCGCCTGCGATGCACGCGGTAACGTCGACATCGAAGACCTGCGTGCCAAGGCTATCGAGCACCGCGAGCACCTCGCTGCGCTGATGATCACCTACCCGTCCACCCACGGCGTGTTCGAAGAAGGCATCCGCGAAATCTGCGGGATCATTCACGACAACGGCGGCCAGGTGTACATCGACGGCGCCAACATGAACGCGATGGTCGGCCTCTGCGCCCCGGGCAAGTTCGGCGGCGATGTATCCCACCTGAACCTGCACAAGACCTTCTGCATTCCCCACGGTGGTGGCGGCCCGGGCGTCGGCCCGATTGGCGTCAAATCCCACCTGACGCCGTTCCTGCCCGGCCATGCCGCGATGGAACGCAAGGAAGGCGCGGTGTGCGCCGCACCGTTCGGCAGCGCGAGCATCCTGCCGATCACCTGGATGTACATCAGCATGATGGGCGGCGCAGGCCTCAAGCGCGCTTCGCAGTTGGCGATTTTGAATGCCAACTACATTTCCCGTCGCCTGGAAGAGCACTACCCGGTGCTGTACACCGGCAGCAACGGCCTGGTGGCCCACGAATGCATCCTCGACCTGCGCCCGTTGAAAGACAGCAGCGGCATCAGCGTGGATGACGTGGCCAAGCGTCTGATCGACTTTGGTTTCCATGCGCCGACCATGTCGTTCCCGGTGGCCGGCACCCTGATGATCGAGCCGACCGAAAGCGAATCCAGGGAAGAACTGGACCGCTTCTGCGACGCGATGATCGCCATCCGCGAAGAGATTCGCGCGGTGGAAAATGGCTCGCTGGACAAGGACGACAACCCGCTGAAGAACGCACCACACACTGCTGCGGAACTGGTTGGCGAATGGAGCCACCCATACAGCCGCGAGCAAGCGGTGTACCCGGTGGCGTCGTTGATCGAAGCCAAGTACTGGCCGCCGGTTGGCCGGGTCGACAACGTGTTTGGCGATCGCAACCTGGTGTGCGCGTGCCCGTCGATCGAGAGCTACGCGTAACCTGATGTGGGAGCGGGCTTGCTCGCGAATGCGGAGTGTCAGTTGATACATCTGGTGACTGACCCACCGCTTTCGCGAGCAAGCCCGCTCCCACATTGGACCGCGTACATCCGATAAATAATAAGAAACCGGAGAACAACCATGTCTTTAAGCGTGTTCGACCTGTTCAAGATTGGCATCGGCCCCTCCAGCTCTCACACCGTCGGCCCGATGCGCGCTGCCGCTCGATTCGTCGAGGGACTGAAGCGCGACAACCTGCTGGGCGCCACCACCTGCGTCAAGGTGGAGCTCTACGGCTCACTCGGCGCCACCGGCAAAGGCCACGGCAGTGACAAGGCCGTATTGTTGGGCCTGGAAGGCGAGCACCCGGATACCGTGAACACCGAAACCGTTGCCGCCCGCCTGTTGGAAATTCGCGGCAACGCACGCTTGAACCTGCTCGGCGAACACAGCATTGCGTTCAACGAGAAAGAACACCTGGCGATGATTCGCAAACCCCTGCCCTATCATCCCAACGGCATGATCTTCCGCGCCTTCGACGCCGCCGGCTTGCAGATTCGCAGCCGCGAGTACTACTCGGTGGGCGGCGGGTTTGTGGTGGATGAAGACGCCGCCGGCCACGACCGGATTGTCGAAGACGCCACGCCCCTGACGTTCCCGTTCAAAAGTGCCAAGGACTTGCTCGGCCATTGCGCCACCTATGGGCTGTCCATCAGCCAGGTGATGCTGACCAATGAAAGCGCCTGGCGCCCGGAAGCGGAAACCCGCGCCGGCCTGTTGAAGATCTGGCAGGTGATGCAGGACTGCGTGGACGCGGGCTGTCGCAACGAAGGGATTTTGCCCGGAGGGCTGAAGGTCAAGCGCCGCGCCGCCGCGTTGCATCGCCAACTGTGCAAGCACCCGGAATCGGCGCTGCGCGACCCGTTGTCGGTGCTGGACTGGGTCAACCTCTACGCCCTGGCGGTCAACGAAGAAAACGCCAATGGCGGGCGCGTGGTGACGGCGCCCACCAACGGTGCGGCCGGGATTGTGCCGGCGGTGTTGCACTACTACATGCGCTTTATCCCGGGGGCCAGCGAAGACGGAGTGGTGCGCTTCCTGCTCACCGCCGCGGCCATCGGCATTCTGTACAAGGAAAACGCCTCGATCTCCGGCGCCGAAGTCGGCTGCCAGGGAGAAGTCGGCGTGGCCTGCTCCATGGCCGCCGGCGCCCTGTGTGAAGTGTTGGGCGGTACGGTTTCCCAGGTAGAAAACGCCGCCGAGATCGGTATGGAACACAACCTCGGCCTGACCTGCGACCCCATCGGCGGCTTGGTGCAGGTGCCCTGCATCGAGCGCAACGCCATGGGTTCGGTCAAGGCCATCAATGCGGTGCGCATGGCCCTGCGCGGCGACGGGCAACACTTCGTGTCCCTCGACAAGGTCATCCGCACCATGCGCCAGACCGGCGCCGACATGAAAAGCAAATACAAGGAAACCGCCCGTGGCGGTTTGGCGGTCAACATTATCGAGTGCTGACGCCTACAAGCGCGTCCGCACGTTTTTCAGGAGCTGAATATGTCCACCGAAACCCTGTTGAAAACCCCGTTGCACGCCCTGCACATCGAACTGGGCGCGCGCATGGTGCCCTTCGCCGGCTACGACATGCCGGTGCAATACCCGCTGGGCGTGATGAAAGAACACCTGCACACCCGTGAACAAGCCGGGTTGTTCGATGTGTCGCACATGGGCCAGATCCGCCTGACCGGCGCCGGTGCCGGTGCCGCCAAGGCCCTGGAAACCCTGGTGCCGGTGGACATCATCGACCTGCCGGTGGGCATGCAGCGTTATGCGATGTTCACCAACGAGCAAGGCGGCATCCTGGATGACCTGATGGTCGCCAACCTGGGTAACGACGAACTGTTCCTGGTGGTGAACGCCGCCTGCAAGGACCAGGACCTGGCCCACCTGCGCCAGCACATCGGTGACCAGTGCACCATCGAGCCACTGTTCGAGGAACGCGCCCTGCTGGCCCTGCAAGGCCCGGCTGCCGTCAGCGTGCTGGCGCGCCTGGCGCCGGAGGTCAAGCACATGACCTTCATGCAATTCGCACCGACCCGCCTGCTGGGCGTGGATTGTTACGTCAGCCGCTCGGGCTACACAGGCGAAGACGGCTTCGAAATCTCGGTACCGGCCGCGAACGCCGAGGCCCTGGCCCGCAGCCTGCTGGCCGAAACCGAAGTACAGGCCATCGGCCTGGGCGCCCGCGACTCCCTGCGCCTGGAAGCCGGCCTGTGCCTTTATGGCCATGACATGAACACCGAGACCACGCCGATTGAAGCCAGCCTGTTGTGGGCAATTTCCAAGGCCCGTCGTGCTGATGGCGCACGCGCCGGTGGCTTCCCGGGCGCCGATGCGATCTTCACCCAGCAACAAACCGGCGTCAGCCGCAAACGCGTAGGCCTGTTGCCACAGGAACGCACGCCGGTCCGTGAAGGCGCAGAAATCGTCGACGAACACGGCACCGTGATCGGCAGCGTCTGCAGCGGCGGTTTTGGCCCGAGCCTGGGCGGCCCGCTGGCCATGGGTTATCTGGACAGCGCTTTCATCGCACTGGATACCGAAGTATCTGCGTTGGTACGTGGGAAAAAGGTGCCACTACGTGTAAGTAAAATGCCATTCGTGCCACAACGTTACTACCGTGGTTGATTGACTGTTCCTATAAGTAACGCGGTTGCGTTAACGTGCACTAATCTGTAACGCAACCGCCACATTAAAGTGCATTGACGATAGTCAATGTTATGTTCAGTCACCTATAACAAGTGACGAATTCTATCGAATAAACGCGTTCCACATTGTGGGCAGAAGTGTAACGAGGCCGAGCAAAACCTGGGGTTTTGCCGGGGCTTGTTTTTTCTGTATTAGTTGGCGTAGAGTTTGCCCACTGTGTTTGCATGGGTCGCTTTGAACCTGGACCTGGGCAGTAGCCAAAGTTTGCTACAACCCGTTCGACGTCTCTTACTTTCCTGCAACCCAGCCCAGTACTCTTTCATGTGAAAGGGGCTGTCATTAATTTTTTTGCGTCAAGGAAATAAGAAAATGGCTGATCGTCAGAGCGGTACCGTCAAGTGGTTTAACGACGAAAAAGGGTTTGGTTTTATCACTCCAGAAAGCGGTCCGGATCTGTTCGTCCACTTCCGCGCTATTCAGGGCAACGGCTTCAAAAGCCTGAAAGAAGGCCAGAAAGTGACCTTCATCGCGGTGCAAGGCCAGAAAGGCATGCAAGCCGACGAAGTACAAGCAGAAGGCTGATCCTTGCTGCGACAAAAAGCCCCTGATATGACATCAGGGGCTTTTTTATGGGCGTTCTTCCGTAAAATGGCTTTTTTCCTGCCGAGAGCCATGCCATGTCGAAACACCTGCTGAGCCCCCAAGGCGAGTTTCCCGCCGTAGGCCTGGGCCGTCGTCTGGCAGCGATGTTCTATGACTTCCTGTTGTGCACCGCCCTGCTGATCGTCACGGCCTTCATCTACAAGCTGGTGTGGATGGGGTTTGTCGGTGAGGCCAAGCTGCGGGCGCTGTCTGAGTCTGGCGCGCTGGATGGTGATCCGCTGTTGTCGACGATTTTGTTTTTTGTGTTGTTTGGGTTTTTTGCCAAGTTCTGGACGCACTCGGGGCAGACCCTGGGGATGCAGGTTTGGGGGGTGCGGGTGCAGAACGCTGATGGGTCGCGGATTAGTCTGTGGCAGGCGTTGTTGCGGTTTGTGGTGTCGATTGCTTCGTGGTTGTGCCTGGGGCTTGGGTTTATCTGGTCGTTGTTCGACAAGCAGAAACGTGGCTGGCATGACATTTATTCGGATACGCGGTTGGTGCGGGTTCCGAAGAAAAAGAAGTAGGTTTTCAGGTTGGGGGCATATCCGTTGCTGCGGTTATGGCCGCTATTGGTTCCGCTTTTACAGCGGCTCACTTTTGAA
>NZ_JACAPH010000003.1:31660-31796 GCF_013385805.1 Pseudomonas sp. C6002
GTGGGAGCTGGCTTGCTCGCGAAGGTCGTTAACGATGACGCGGGCATCCTGATTCAACGCGGCGCTCTCAGGTTTTTCGCGAGCAAGCCCGCTCCCACAGAAAAGCAGATCTGTTTTCGCTCTGGTCTTTGCTTTT